>JAIBAY010000010.1 GCA_019694975.1 Chitinophagales bacterium | reverse complement strand
TCACTGAATTCTACTGTTAATGACATGGCTCTTACAGTAAGATTTGCTTACTCCATCTAAGGTCATTATTTCTTTAATATGCCCGTATATATCTTTAACCTTAGTTTTCAACTGCTAAATCCGGGTTTAATCCTTTTCATTATTAATACCATCGGGCAGATGGTCAATTGCATCAGCTCATTTGAACCTTTGTTTTTCATTTGAAAATGTGCGATGAATTATCTGTGTTGAAAAATCATTGAGCGGCTTTACAACTGCTGCAACAAACAAACTATAAGAACATCATGAACCTGAAATTAAAATACGGAAATACAGCGCTTGTTGCAGGAGCTTCTGAAGGCATTGGTGCCGCTTACAGTACTTATCTTGCCGCTCAGGGCATGGACCTTGTACTTATAGCGCGACGGCAGGCGCCATTGCAGCTATTGGCGCAAGCACTGATGAAAGAGTATTCCATCAGCGTCACCTGCATCAACTGTGATTTAGCGGACCCAACGGCCACACAACAGATAATCGCAGCATTGAACGGGGCATCAATTAACCTGCTCGTATATAATGCCGGACTTTCCTACATAGGCTCTTTTGAAAAGAACAGTGCGGCGCATAATCATGAAATGCTTGCCACCAATGTGCTGACGGCCATGAACATGGTTCATCTTTTCGGGGAGCGGATGCTGCAAGATGGAAAAGGTGCCGTGATATTAATGTCATCGCTTGCCGGATTTCAGGGCAGTGGTTATTTAGCCATATATGCTGCCACCAAAGCATTTACCCGTGTGTTTGCTGAAAGCCTGTGGTACGAATGGAAGAACCGTGGCGTGGATATCATGGCATGTTGTGCCGGCGCCACTTCCTCCCCAAATTTTATCAATACCCATCCGGGAAAAACAAACTTCTTCGCACCTAAAGTGCAAACGCCTGAAGCGGTGGTGCAGGAATGTTTTGAAAAACTGGGTAAGCAACCATCGTTCGTTACCGGTGGCGCTAACAAGATGGCATCGTTCATCATGCAGCGGATATTGCCGGGAAAAATGGCCATTAATATTATGGGTGACACCACTAAAAAAATGTACCGGCTTTAATCTCAGTAGATATATGGAATGATCCGGTAAGGAACTTTTTCCCTGTATATCTTCCACAGGTTGCCATATTTCAATGCACACCGTTTATCATCATCCAGTTGCCGCGGTAACAGGAGCGCCACATAATACAATGGGTACAGCCACGGCCAGATCATCATGGGATGGCCTACACACAGTATCATTCCGGCAGCCATCAGTATTTCACCCAGGTAATTGATATGCCGGCTCCATCCCCAGAATCCATTTACCAGCAAAATCTTATTTCCATCTGTGATTGTTTCCGGTTTAATTCCTAAAAATGATTTATCCGGATTTTTTTTGAAATAGTATTTCTGGAGGTTGGCACCTCGTGACAGTATCCAGCCGGCCAAGAAGAGCAGGGCATACAAAATCAATAACCATACAGGCGTGTGCTGAGCAGGCAAATCAGCCGTTGACCATTGTGCGATCGCATAGAAAAACGGATAGAATACCAGGCAACCCCATCCTAATTTGAAACCTACTTTCTCCGCAAAAAAATCATAGGTGTACAGGTGCACCTCTTCAAAGATGAGATAATCAATCACAAAAAAAGTGAGCAGCGCACCGGAAAGAAAAATTCCCGGAGATGCTTCCGCCCTGTACATCATCCAGTGTTGTGCAATGAAACTCAGAACATTCAACTCCAGCATCACCGCGCCGGTGAGATAGAGCCACATCTTCAGATCAATGCGCCCGCCTGCAATTTGAGGGTTGTCAAGCCTTCCAAAAAATAAATCGGCCGCCAGTGATTTTTTCACCTTCCGATAAGGCAACACAATCAGCAATGTGAATATTATTCCAATGCAAAATGCACCGGCAAGTGCATACCATCTGTAGAGATACAACCAGTTCCATGGCAGAATGCCGGCATAGCCCAGCATAAACCAGGTTGCCACAACTACCAGCAACACAAGCGGGCCATTCAGCCGGTATCTCAGTTTTTCACCGGTGCTGAAGTGGCTGACATAACCAATCACTCTTCGGGCAGGGAATACATAGTGTAAAACCGAGATGAACAGGTAAATAAAAACCGGCGACAGGAAATACAATATTTTTTCCACGTTGATTGGATTGAAGCATTATAGATAGCAATAGCGTTGCTATTTTTTTCTAAAAATAAACAAAGGAAAAAAATATTGAAAAGACGTCATCCCAACAAGAACAATATGCTGAACCTGAATTAGTGAATATAACACATTCGTCAGCTGTTGCTTAACCGCAAAAACTTCTGCGGTCTGTTACCTGATGCACATAAACTGTTGTTCGAAAACAGGTTCATTGCCGGCGGTGATACGGATGAAATAAGCGCCTTCGGCAAAAGCCGCAAGCGGGACGACTGCTGCAGATGAACCCGGTGCAATCTCGCTGTTGTAAATGAGTCTGCCGTTGATGTCATAAATTTTCAGTTCGAGAGATTCTTTGCTGGCGAACGGCATATTGATGTGGAGAACGCTTGTTGCAGGATTGGGGAAAACGGTGAACCGGTCCGCATCATTTGCAATGCTTTGCGCTGATGTTATGAGTCCGTCGAAACTGAGATTATCTACATAGAGCATTGAATTACCATGTGGCATGAGGTTATTCTCCGGATAAAATGCCGCCATCATAATTCTCCCGCTGTCTGCAGTTTCATAGCCGGGAATGGAAAGACAAAATGAAGTCCATTCCCAACACTCTTCATTTGTTTCAAGACTTATTTGTGAAACCTCATTACCATTATCATACAATGCCAGGAAGATCCTCATCGTATCATTATTCTGCGGGAAAAACTTGAAGTATCCGCAAAAACTCGTGGGATGACCGGTAACGGGGAATGCCGGATTATCGGTGCCGGCAAGACCGCCCGTCCAGATAATTCCAAGTGCACTCCAGTCCGGCAGCAATGAAACATTATTCTGAATGCTGATGGAATAGTTGCCGACCGCAGCAGGGTAGTGATCCGCAGACCTTATGACACCAAAAGATGCGCCACTCGTATCAGAAAAATCATTGGTGCCATACCATCCGGAAGGTTTCATACAGTTACCCGCCGTAATCCAGGTTTCAAATCCGTTGTTCGGAATTTGCGCTATGCAATTAAATGTTGTCAATGCACACAGCAGGAAGAGTATCTTTTTCATAACGCTGCATTTAGTGCAGGCTGTCATCGCCCGCATCAGTAAAAAATCTATCTTTCCGTAAAATTGAAACATCAGCAGCACGAATACAATGAGCAATGTCAGGATGGAAAGTGTAATCCAGGGGAGAAATGTGTTGGAAAAGGGAATATCAGCTTCAGCATTATCTATGTTGCAGGTCGCAATGCAGGATGCTGCTGTCATATCCGGCGGAAGTATCTGACCGGCGCTTGCATTCCGGCTATCCTTTTTTTTCGTTGAATAGCTTCCAGTTTATATAGGTCAACTCAAATTTAATTTCAACTTTTCCATGCATGCCGGTTTCCTGCCAGCCTGCCTGCCGGTAAAACCGTTCCGCCCTTGTGCCGGATGCTGTTCCTAACCACACTGTTTGAGTGGTCTGGCTAAAATACCAATGAAGCATCGTGTCATGCAATTGCCGGCCAATACCTTGCTTCTCAAATGCAGGCAGCACGAACAATGCCCAGATATTATTTTCCTTCAGGTCAGCAATGGCAAATCCTGCCATTTCACCAGCCACTTCGCAAACCCAGCCCTTGCCTCTTTGCGTAATAAATACCTCACAATCTTTATCGGTAACCAGCGCCGGATCGGAGAGCCTGTTTTCACGCACCGCATTTCTGATGTACTGTATCGCACGGATGTCTTTGATCGTTGCTTCCCTGATTTGCATGAACAGCAGCTTTAATGATCGGATATAAAGTGGACTTCTTTGCAGCGGGCCATTGCCGGCACGCCTAATTTCCGAGTAATAAAAAACAGGCTGAAGCGGCATCAGTCATTCCATGCGAAGCATTCCGCTCCGGAATTTTCCAACCGGCCACAATTTGCTGATTTTTTGTTACTGCGGATATTTTACCTTTAGACTGCATTATTAAAAGGTCGTTTCTTTTTTCTTCACCAAGCCCCTGTAACTGTTAAATTCCAGCCTGTATGAAAATTGCAATGTTCACCAATGAATTTCCGCCCAATATCTATGGGGGTGCCGGCGTCCACGTTGACTTTCTCACGCATGAACTCGCGAAGATGGCAAAAGTGGAAGTACGATGCTACGGCGATCAGTCTGAAGATAGCCGCGGCATGAATGTGCGCGGGGTCAACAATACGCTGGTGATGCCGGAGATGAAAGACAATGCGCGCGATAAGATGTTCGCAAACATGTACCGCGATGTGGAAATGGCACGCTCAACACCGGATGCTGATATCATACACTGTCACACCTGGTACACCCATCTTGCCGGAATATTTGCGCGCGAAATGTTACAGGCGCCGCTCATCCTCACCACCCACAGCCTGGAAACTCATCGCCCCTGGAAAGTGGAACAATTGGGAAATGGCTATTTCTTGTCGAGATGGATTGAACGGCATGCCTATCAGACTGCCGATGGCATTATTGCCGTGAGCGAGCAGATGCGCAGGGATGTGATTGAAGCGTATGAAGTGGAAGAACGCAAAGTAAAAGTCATACACAATGGCATAGATCCTGAATTCTATCAGCCCACGATGGATGCTGAAGTGCTGGAAGAATATGGCATAGATCCCAAGGTGCCCTTCGTCTTGTTTGTGGGCCGTATCACGCGGCAAAAAGGCATCTCGCAACTCATTGGTGCTGCTCGGCATTTCAACCGAAATTGCCAGGTAGTGTTTTGTGCCGGCGCTCCTGATACCAAAGAGATCGCGGAAGAAACCGAAGAGCTGATGGCCGGATTGCGTGCAGACAGGGAAGGGGTGATATTAATTTCTGAAATGCTTCCGCGTGAAAAGGTAAGAGTGCTATACAGCCACGCACGGGTCTTCGCCTGTCCTTCTTTATATGAACCATTTGGTATCATTAACCTGGAGGCGATGGCCTGCCAGACTGCCGTGGTGGGTTCAAAGGTCGGCGGCATTCCGGAAATAATTGTTGATGGCATCACCGGCTTCCTCGTGCCGCTGGAAGGCGTGAGCCGCACAGATTTTTATCCTTCCAATCCAAAAACATTTCAAAGAGAGTTCGCAGAAAAAGTCAATATACTGCTGGAAGATGAAGTGCTGGCCAATGGCATGGGCAGAGCCGGCCGTGAACGGGTTTTGGAAAAATTCAGCTGGGAGTCCATTGCCCGCACTACCTACAAATATTATGAAGATGTGATCGATGGCTTCAAAGAAGAGAAAGCATGAAGGTGGTATGTTCATCAGTCTCAATGATGAAGCGGTCTTAAATTCGCTGTTGCATCTGCTATTTCCATAGTGATACCAGCTATCAATTTTAACTGCAAGGCGCGGTTCCTGCATCATCTTTCTAAGTAACCTTCCGCTTGCAGTTGCTGCATCAGCCGGCAAACTATCCTGTATTAATTTATATCTTTATTCTATAATCCGCACTATAATGAAAGACAAGTGGCTGAAACTCGTATTTCATTTTTTCCTCTTTATCATCGTGCTGTTATTTACAGCTGATCCGCTTACAGCACAAAACACTGCCTGCTGCCAGGATCCGGCGTGTACTCAGCTTGCAGCCACCTATGCCGATAAATTTATTACGGAAGTAAAAATGATGGGCAAGTATTCCGATGATGACCAGGTGCGTCAGCGCGCAATGGATTCTGTCAGCCATGCAAATGCCGCCGGATATAAAAAGATGATGCAGCAGGTCAGCGCCATACACGACTGGTCGGCTGATGATAATTCACGGCTTGATTGCATGCTGGAAAAAATGCCGGCTGATAATATTGATGCAACCTATTGGCTGTCGTACCTCATGGGAACCCGATATGCGTCTTCGTTTAAATCACCGGAGTTTGTCAGGGGCTTTGGCATCTTTATTCATGTGAATCAGGGTGCGATCAATCTGTTCGGCAAGGAAGAAGGGTATGCTCTCACCGGTGGTGCATTGCTTTCATACACGTTTACCAAGAAGGGGGAAGAGGCCGGAGGAAGCGTGCGTGCCATGATCGGGCCTTCCGTTTTTTACAGCGGGCAAACGGTTAACCTGCTGGTGAATCCGAGAATGGAATGGCGCCTGTTTGACATCGGCGGAGAGCTGACGAGCATCGGCTGTGTCAAATTGATCACGGAGGCAAACCTGAACGACAATCTGCAAATTGCCGGCATCGGGTTAGGTGCCGATATTTCAAAATTTGCTTTGCAGCTCAACGGCGGTTATGAATTTTCCAATGATGATTTCCTCCTGTTGCTTGGTATCGGATACCATATTCCCGTAAGAAAAAAGAACTAATTCTGCGATAGCATGAGAAGAGCCTTAATCACAAGTGGCGGTGGCGCCAAGGGCGCATTCACGATCGGAGCATTAAAATGCCTGGTTGCCAATAATATTGATCAGTTTGATATTATCAGCGGCACAAGCACCGGCTCATTGATTGCGATTTTAACGGCATGCCGTGAATTCACACTGATGGAAAATATTTATCAGCAGGTGGAGAACGATGATATTCTGAAGAAGCAGAACATCGTTGACAATATTCTGAACGACCGTCCTTATATTTATGATACCGATCCGCTGCTGAAAACGATTGATAAGAATTTGTCGGATTCCATGTTCGATCGTATCAAGTCATCAAATACCATACTCTGTTTAACTGCCATCAGCCTTCAATCAGGAAAAGTGACGGTGTTCTGTACTAAAAACATCCCTTCCGGACCGTATTACGATGTGAAGGTAATTAACACGCGCAGCCAGTTAATTGATGCCGCTATGGCCAGCAGCAGCCAGGCCGGTTTTTTAAAGCCGGTTACGATACAAACAGGCATAGCTGCCGATGGATCAAAAATACTGGAGCAGTTTGTTGACGGCGGTAACCGCGAAGTGATTCCCACGCGTATCGCAACCACACTGCATCCTGAGGAAATCTATGTACTCAGTAACAATCCACCGGTGCTGTTCCCGCACAATCCGCTATACACAAGTGTCATGCAAATAATTTTGAGAGCTATCGCGATATTCATACAGGATGTAAGGGAGAATGATATGGCTGTATTAAAGCAATACCGTGCGGATCATCCGACATGCAGGATTTTCAGAATTGAACCTGAACATGATCTTGATCCTGAACATCCGACCGGCCTTAACTTCAGCAAGCTGCAGATGACCATATGGAAAAGCCTTGGTGTGAAAGCTGCGCAGGCCGCTTTGCAAACCGGTGGTAACCTGAATCTATGATTCCAATTACAGGAATAAGTGTGCCTCCTATATAAAGAGGCATTATGATCTGTATTATTATAGCTGACTACTTTTTCCGCCAAAGCATACTTAATAATAAAAAAATATCTACCTTTTCTTGCTTTGTTTTCTATAGCCACCCATTTCTCTCCAATACTAAAACTCCACCCATGAAAAACCAACGCGCACTACTACCGGTCTTTGCAGGTTGCCTGCTGCTCAGTATCCTTTTCCTGCAGACAAGGTGCAGCAATGAAGTGGCCGACAAACCCCTGACCCAGGAGCAAATGATTGCCCGTGGGAGATACCTGGTAACCGTTGCATCCTGCAATGATTGCCACACGCCTAAAATCTTTACGCCAACCGGACCGCTTACAGATACTACCCGGCTGATGTCTGGCCATCCCGCTGACAGCCCTATGCCGAAAATGGATACCAATGCTTTGCATCCGGGATATTGGGCATTGGCAAGTCCTGACCTGACAGCCTGGGTTGGACCCTGGGGAATTTCTTACACCGCTAATCTAACGGCGGATTCAACTACCGGTATAGGTGCCTGGACAGATGAAATGTTTATCGGCACGCTTCGCACCGGTCATCATATGGGATTACCGGGCGGAAGAGCACTATTGCCACCCATGCCATGGCCATTTATAGGGCAGATGACGGATGAGGATCTGAAATCCGTATTTGCCTACCTGCGGAGTTTACCTGTAGTTAAGAATGCCGTTCCGCCACCTGTGGCGCCGCCTGATGTATTGAAAATGTAGTTATCAAATGAGTATTGCTTTGTGACCTTTGTGCAACCCTTCGTGCTCTTAGTGGTAACCCTTTAGTAACCACGTAGAGCACAAAGGCACTCCCCGAGAACACTATGAAATACTATGATTGAAAACGAAGTATAAAATCAATATCACCGTGTGTTCTTTGTGGTAAAATATTTGCTCCAAAAAATCAAGTGAAAACAAATATCACAACCAAGATTGTCAATGTAAATGAATACCAGGATTAGCCCCTAAAACGTTACCTTTTTTCAGGACGAAACAAATTTTGAATGATGTCCAACAAAACATCACAGCATATTCTTAATACTTCTGCCAACCTGCTCGGCTTTTGCCTCTTCGTCATCACTTCTGTCCGCGTGTCGGACTATTCGGAAACCAGCATTATTGATGAACTGACCTCCGTGGCTGCTTTGTTCCTCATTATCTCTTGCCTGTTTTCTTTTTTTTCAATAAAAACATCAAACACAAAAAGAAGTATGCTGGCAGAAAATATAGCCGACTATCTCTTTGCCGCAGCGCTGATCGGCATACTGCTGATTATTGTGCTGATAGCTTTTAATTTTATTAAATAAGCTCAGAAAGCATTTGTGTCTGGCTGTAAGACGCTTAACAACACAACTTCATAAAAAAGCCCTCACGGAACAACCCGTCACCCAAAACTTGTATCAGGATATTACCGCTTCATCTCCACTAAGCGCAAATTGGTTCCATAATAATTCTTGCGCCTTCTCACCATCCACGTGTTACTCTAGCACAAATATGTTTTTAGCTGCACAGATTTCTTTCAGCTTATCAGGCCATACCGTAACACTGACTTCGCCAAGATGTGCTTTGCGCAGCAAGTACATTATGGTTCTTGACTGACCAATACCACCGCCAATACTCAAAGGAAGATCATTGTTGATGATGCCGCTGTGATATGGAGTTGAAAGCAGATTCAGCTGATCTGACATCGTTAGCTGCTGACGTAATGTTTCCGCATTCACCCTGATGCCCATCGATGAAAGTTCATGCCTTCTTTGTGTGAGACCATTCCAGACCAGGATATCGCCATTGATACCATGAGCCGGTTTACCATTGCCGGTTACTGTTGGAGTTACCCAATCATCATAATCCGCTGCTCTCATTTCATGCGGATAGCCATCTGCAAGCGGCCAACCTATACCGACAATGAACAGGGCAGGATATTCCTGCAAAATAGCGGTTTCCCTTTGTTTCCGGGGCAGCTCAGGATACCGCTCCAGAAGCTCCTCTGCATGCATAAACGCTATTTCTTTCGGCAGGTTGGGATACTTCGGATTCTTCAGTGCGGGGAATAAATCCTGTGCAAACAATTCTGCATCCGTTATAACCTTCCAGATTTTACGCACCACCATCTTCAAAAAATCAAGGTTCCTTTCGCCGGCGGTGATCGTACGTTCCCAGTCCCACTGATCAACATAAGCGCTGTGATCATGATCAAGGAAATAATCCTTTCTCACTGCACGCATATCGGTGCAGATGCCTTCCCCTGGCTTCATCCCGAATTGTTTAAGCGCCACTCTTTTCCATTTGGTGGCTGCCTGTACCACTTGTGCATCAACCGGATGCTTATCATTATCGTTTTTGATATGAAAGGATACAGGCGTCCGTGATCCGTCACGGTCCAGCATGTCATTCACGCCGCTCTCCCTGCTTACAATCAGCGGGACTTCCACCATCATCAGGTTTAGTTCTTTACACAAACCGGAGGCGATGAAATGCTTCACTTCATAAATCGCCTTCTGAGTGTCCTTTTTGTTGAGGAGCGAAGTATAGTTTGCGGGCAATATGCTTTCGATTTCTTCATAGGAACCGATGCCGGGCCCCGCAAGGTCAGCCCTTTTTAGTTCTACGGTATTCATGTTGTCTGTTTTAAGGAAAAAGTTGCGGCAAAGCTATTCAGCAAATGGCGCGGGGAAAATGACTTATATCAGTAACAGTTTTGATTTGCGTCATGCCATCGAGGTGATAATGGATTGCAGCTTATTCCAGGTGAAAGCTCAAAGTGATATAAACACCACCTATTGTTCATTATGGCATCCAGTTCAAAAAGAAGGTAATGATGATGGCATTCGTGAAATCAATAAAAAATGCGCCCACCATGGGAACGATAAGAAATGCTCTCGGCGCAGGGCCATATTTATGTACAAGTGTTCTCATATTAGCCACCGCATTGGCTGTTGTGCCGAGCACGAAACCAATGAAGCCGCTGGCCATAACGGCCGACTGATAGTCCTTTCCCATTAAACGATAAGAGATCATCAAGGCAAAAAGCACAACGAGTATCACTTGCGTAAAAAGTATGGCAGCAAGCGGAATAGCAAGATGCACAAGTTCCCAGAGCTTAAGATCCATGAGGGCAACAATGAGAAAAATATTCAATGCAATCCCTCCCACAAAATCCATGATAGGCTGACTGATTCTGAACCATCTTGTGTTGTCGTCCATATTACGAAGCAGCGCACCAATGATCATTGCACCAATATAAGCCGGCAAGGTCCATCCGATGGATTGAAAATAATAACTCACAATGCTGCCAAGTCCCATGGCAAACGCTGCGATCATGATCGTGAGCACAAATCCCGAATCTTCACGCTCGGTATCAATGGTAACCGTATGTGGAGCATCTGTGACTTCCTTCTGCAGTTCCGTGTTAGAAATATCCTTCGGTGATTGCAGATGAAAATGCGTGATCAGCCAGGTTCCGGCGGGGCCGCCGAGAATGCCGCCGCAGACAATACCTATAGTGGCTGCGGTAATGGCAATGGTTGATGCGCCGGTGACACCTGCACTTTCAAATAGTGGCGCGAAGGCCAGGCCTGTTGCAGGACCGCCTACCAGCGTAACGGATCCTGCAATTACTCCGAGCAATGGATTCACGCCAAAAAGCGAAGCGACACCCATGCCGGCAAAATTCTGCAGGAAACAAAAAACAGTAGCCATCAGCAGAAACAGCACTACCTGTATGCCTCCTTTTTTCAGTAATGGAAGACTGGCACTGATGCCGATGGTGGTGAAGAACAAAACCATGCAGAGTGATTGCATGGAGGTGTCGAATTTCAGGTTAAGATACCGGTCGTGCAACACGAGGTTCATTGCGGCGAAAAGCAGGCCACCAATGACGGCAGATGGAATATTGAGTTGTTCAAGTATGCCGATCCTTTTCCTCAGTTGCATACCGATGAAATACATGATACTGGCAATGGCCAGTGTCTGAATGAGATCAAGCTGAAGCGAGGAGATAGCGGCAACGGATGCTGGCATATTACTTTTGTATGGAGCAAGATCGAAATTGTTCCACTGAAAAACGAAACATTAAGTGTACTGCCCGTTGATTTTCACCTCCGTTCATTCGTTTGCCTTGCTGTGTCAGGATGCAATCGCTGATAATTAACGCGGAACAAGCTTCGCGCGTTTCGCTTCCCATCGGCGCTTAAAAAATTTCCTTTCCAGGTATTTCCGTGTGAACCGCTCTTTCCAGTTGCCCCAGCCAAGATGTATGCCTTGTGACTGCCCGTTCTTTTTTATTGCGAGGTAGCCTTTCCTCGTGTGCGGACTGGGAGGATGATAAATAATTCTTTCGGGCACATAAATGTCAGGATATCGGCCGGCGTAATAAACCCTCGTTAGCAGGCCTGGTCCTGTAGCTTCGGCCACATCATATTCATCTCTTACTTTTGGAATATTTTGCAAGAGTTCCTCAATCACATCATGCCAGAATGGATGCCGTGGTATGGAAGCGAAGAAAGCATTCCCGATTCCTTCATAGCCGTCACCAAAGGCAATACTTCTTTCCCGTGGCAACACCACCGGCGCCTGATCCACATCAAAAGGAACAAGTAATTCATAGTCAAGGTCAAGGTATAATCCGCCGATTTCAAACATTAACAGGTAACGTATGACATCGGCCCGCATAATGTTATAACGATAACGGGCAAATGACGGGTAGAGAGCGGGAAACTTATGGCTGACAAATTCCATGATGGCTTCATCGGTCCACAGCCGGTATTCAAACCCCGGCGACAGCGCGATGTTCTGCTGCTGAATTTTCAGCCAGCGCTTCGGAATCACATCAGTCTTCCAGGTCTGATGAATAATTTTTGGAATAGCCATGACCTGCAAATATGATTAAATTATGCAGTTGGTTGCTCCGGAAAAAGTGTGACTGAACAAATGGCTGCGTAAATGAATGTGCTGGTGGATTTTTTATCAATGATCCTTCAACAGCAACTTACCGTAAGCATGCGACTTGTCACTGACCCGTGCTTAGTTATGTTACCTGCTTCAAAAAAATGCATAACTTTCCAATATCATGTGCAGATGGCTGGCATATACCGGAGCTCCGATCCTGATGAGTGACCTTATCATTAAACCTAAGGACAATCTCATTCATCAAAGCTTGCATGCAAGGGCACCACGAACACCAACCAATGGTGATGGATTTGGTATGGGCTGGTATGATAAACAACCTTTTCCCGGCCTGTTTCGCAGCATTCGCCCGGCATGGAATGATGCTAACCTGCAGGATCTTGCAGCGCATATTGAATCACCATTGTTCATGGCGCATGTACGCGCTACTTCACTCGCCACCATACAGGAAACAAACTGTCATCCCTTCCGCTATAAACAGTGGTTGTTCCTGCATAACGGACAGATAGCAGAATTTGGCAAGGTGCGGCAATCTTTACTGGCAATGGTGGATGAGAAATATTTTGAAAACATCCTGGGCAGCACCGATTCAGAACTCATGTTTCATCTCGCACTCACCTTTGGATTGGAGACTGATACCGTTGGCGCTGTCTCACAAATGGTGAAGGTGGTGGAGTCCACTGCCAAAGCACAGGGCGTGGAGGAATCGCTTTGGATGACACTCGGTATTTCCGACGGGAAAAGTCTTTGGGGATTCCGCTATGGCAGCAACGGGAAAGGCCCCACTTTATATATCAGTCCAAGCGTAGAAGAACTCACACAGGTGAATCCGGCTGTAGAAGGCAGGTTCGGCGACTTTGCGGCCTGCCTCGTATCAGAACCTATCGGTAACTACCAGGAAATCTGGGATCTCATGGATGAAAACTCGATGGTACATATCAGCAATGAAGATATTGTGAGAGGCACATTCAATCCCTGAACCCACTTCATCCGGTATTGGAACCATAAAGCAGACAGAGCACGCTTCCCGGTTAAAGAATCTCTCACCAATCATGAAGTTAAAGCTGGCTGGCCTCTTTAATCAGTCTGTTACAGCAAAATGATTGACGGATTACAACTATACTCTCCTGCGAAGATCATTTGACGTCATGATTTTTATCATCATTTCCGGCAGCTCAACATTTTAAATTCGCTTCGCTTCTAATGGAATATATCAACGTGATGAGCAATACGATATTCAGGAAGGGTTGTGCCTTGCTGTTGGTTGTCATTATGTGTTTTATAAAGTCGGAAGCACAAACAATAAGTTCCTTCACTCCCACGTCGGGCCCGGTAGGAACGGTTGTTACTATCGCGGGCACAGGGTTCAGCACCACTACCACTGCCAACATTGTTTTCTTTGGTGCTGCTATGGCAACCGTATCAGCGGCAACGGCAACATCACTGACAGTAACGGTGCCGTATGGTGTCAACTATCAGTATATCACTGTTACCAATCTCAGTACCAACTTAACCGCATACTCCGCCAAACCCTTTAATGTAACAACTTTGTGCAGCACGGCTTCCACCTTTGCAGCAGCTGTCAGTGTACAGGGCGGCTCTCATAATGTTGAAATCTGTGATATGGATCTCGATGGCAAGCCGGACCTGATCATTCCGGATTATTTCAACAACTACCTTACCGTAACAAGAAACACGAGCACGTCAGGTGTTATCTCTTTTGCCGCAAAGGTCACCTTCCCGTGGGCATCAGGCGGACAACCCAATGAAGTTTCTATCGGTGACTTCGACGGCGACGGCAAACCCGATGTTGCCCTTGGCGGCAATGGCGGTGGCACTTTTGTTTCTGTATATAGAAATACATCTACTCCCGGTACTATCTCTTTTGCTACACGCATGGATTTCACAGCATCATCCGGTCAGGGAAACGGAAACAAAGTGATTGATATTGATGGTGACGGTAAACCCGACCTGTTGTCCGTACACTGGTCGGGCAATTGTCTCTGGGTTTTAAGAAATACAAGTTCCGGCTCCGGAAATATTTCTTTTGCAACAGGCGTAAGTTTTGGTACTACGTCACAACCTCATAAAATTGATGTAGGCGACCTTGATGGCGATGGTAAACCGGATGTGGTGATAACCGCCTTCACCAGCAATACCATGTCAGTATTCAGAAATACCAGTGCTCCCGGAATGATCTCTTTTGCCACCAGGCAGGATTTTGCGCCGGGAACGGTTCCCTATTTCGTGCATATCGGTGACCTCGATGGTGATAACAAAGCGGATATAGCAGTTGTGAATCGCGATGTTGCCACACTGGCCGTTTACAGAAACACGAGCGTAGCTGGCACCATCTCTTTCGCCACCAAACAGGATTTTGCAACCATGGCAGGCACGATGACACACTACGGTGTTGCCTTCGGTGATCTGGACGGCGATGGCAAACCTGATATCGCCGTTGGAAATTATACCCTTAACAAAACCAGCGTATTTAAAAATACCAGCACCACCGGCGCTATTTCATTTGCCACAAGAGTGGATATTTCGTCAGGTGTTTCCTATGATGTGGGTATAGATGATTTTGATGGCGATGGGCGCCCTGACATTGCCGTCACCAACAGCGGCAGTACGGTTTCCATTCTGAGAAATACCTGTCTCACTTTGCCGATTGAACTTTATTCCTTTAAAGCATCCCTGCAATCGGAAAAGGTGCTGTTGCAATGGAGTACGGCTTCAGAGTTAAACAACGATTTCTTTACGATAGAAAGAAGCAGGGATGCCTTTGTCTTCAAAAGCATTGGCGAGGTGAATGGTGCCGGTGTCTCGGGCGTAACACTTAGTTATGCCTTTACCGACGATCATCCTCTTGACGGTCTCAATTATTACCGGCTGAAACAAACGGATTTTGATGGCCGGTATTCTTACTCTGCCGTGGAGGTTGTAGAGGTAATTTCAGGAGAGCAGGCCATTATTGCATATCCAAATCCTTTCATGCATGAACTGATGGTGCAAGCTACGAAGGCTGGTGGCATTGTGACGATCTATGATATTGTCGGCCAGGAAATATTTCGCGGTACAACCAATGAAGGCATGACGAAAATCAGCACAACAAATTTGTTATCCGGCATTTACCTGGTCCGTTATACAAGGAATAATCAAACGGTGCAGCTTCGCATGGTGAAAGATGATTAGATAGCAGTTAAATGGCCGTAAAGTCAAATAGAAGTGCAGGGCTGAGTGTATTCGCGGTGTACTTAGAAAGCCCTGCTGTTGAATTCATCCGTGGTATTGGAATGAGGAAAAGGAGATGCAGGAACCGGAACTTCTAAAAAGCGGCAAAGCGGTTCCCAGCCCTGCTTTGCATCAAACACTAATATTTTTTCTTTGGGCACCGTCTCCAGCACCTGCCGGTTCCATTCATGAAATGTGGCAATGGTTTTTTCTTTGTCCTCAAAACCATGCGGCATTAAAGATTTCAAAAATGCACCGGCAAACTTAAATACACGAAGCTGCCCTCTCAGCTTTGATGAGAATGGCAGGCGTAAACTCATGCTGAGCATTTTTGCTACGGAAGGCTTCGATTGCCTGATGATTGTTGCACCAAAACTTTTGTACCAGCTTTCTGCATCGCGTGTGGTGTGAATGATCTTCGCATCCGGATATTTTTGCATGAGTTCTTTATAAAAAATGAATGTTGGTATGTCAACGGCTGCCGTATATCCTGTAAACAAGGTATCCCAGTCAACGGGCTTGCCTGCCATTGCTGCTTCCCAGTGTACGATATCGGCAGGATGCTCCAAAAGGGATATCATGTGATAACATTGTGTGAATCCCAGTTCTTCCAGTGCCAGTTTCAGTGAATGTGTTCCTGTGCGGCCGAGGCCGGTGCCTATTATTTTCAATGCCATGTTTTATAAGATTGATGCATCACAAATTAATTCTTTTAATGTGTAAATTAAAAATTTATCGTATCGGTTGTTTCAACTTTTGTTTGTGAGACTCACTGCATTTGCTAAAATTTACGCTTTCATCGGCGCATGGTTCAATTTAATACAACCGTCTTGAAGTTTGACCGGCAGGGAGAAAAAACCGGCTGGACCTATATCGTTATTCCTTCCTCTATTGCAGAAAAGATCAGGCCGGGCAACAAAAAATCTTTCCGGGTAAAAGGAAATCTGAACGGACAGACCATCAGGCAAAAAGCATTGCTGCCAATGGGTAATGGCGACTTTATTCTCCCGCTGAATGGTACGCTGCGCAAGCAACTCGGCATCCGTAAAGGTGAAAAACTGAAGGTACGGCTGGAAGAAGATGCTAAGCCTTTACAGCTTTCTCCCGCACTCTTAAGCTGCCTTGCCGATGAGCCGGATGCGCTTGCTTACTTCAATACTTTACCTCCGTCGCACCGCCGGTACTATTCGAAATGGATTGAAGATGCAAAGTCGGCATCTACACAGGCAAAGCGCATTACGCAGGCTATAAACGCATTTGTTCGCAAACAAAGCTTCTCGGAGATGATGCGTTCACTGAAAAAAGACAGGAATGAATTGCATACATGAAACTATGGTATTGCATCCGGCACTGTGAACAAAAACTTATTTCTGTCGCGTCTGTCTGTGCATCTGCCTGCTGAGGAGGCAATCGTGGTTGCTGCAATACTTCCGCAGCGTTAGGTTAAAAGGATGGTTGATTTATGGAGAAGCTTTTCACTATTGCACCAACAGCATTTTCACCAGCACCTGATCAGCTAACTGCACTTTAACAAGATAGGTGCCCGGCAACAGGTTGTGATCAAATACAAGATCAAACTGAAGCACGCCTTCTGACACTATCCTGTTTTCCATGTACACGATGCGGCCCATCAGATCCGACAGTTCAATTGTTGCTTCTTCTTCCGCCATTTGTTGAAACCGCGCATCAACCATCACATGGCCGCTGGCAGGGTTAGGATAAACAGACATCTTTCCATTTTCAATCGGATCATTCAATGAAGATGCTTTGCAGGAAGAGGTCACCTTAGTAATGGTGGATGTTTTTACACACCCTCCTTCATTGGTCACGACAACCCGATAACTACCCTTGGAGGTAGCAGTGTATAAACTGTTTGTGGCGCCGGCAAGCAGCGTGCTGCCTTTTTTCCATTGGTAAAGTAGTGACGCACCTTGATTGGCCTGCAAGTCAACGGAACCTGTTCCGCAAATATCAAGATTGCCCAGCGGAGTGACTACTGCAAGCGGCTTATCAATACGGTTGATGACGGTGGTTGCTGAAGTAGCTGTGCAGCCCGCAACGGTACTCACTTTCACGAGAAAATTTCCGGCTTTCGTGGTTGAATAGGTATTGCCTGTTGCGCCATTCTGCAATGCATTAGCCTTATACCATTGATAACTCAACGATGGATCAAAAGTTGTTGTAAGCTCTACATTCTCTCCGGTGCAGGCAACAACGGTTCCCGACGGTGTCACAACAGGTACTGGCAATGGATTTTCATCCGTAACAAAATTGCAGTTATCATCTATGCCATTGCACTGATCATATACGCCAGGGTTCACTGCTGCATTGTTGTCGTTGCAATCACCGGAAGAGACGGAGGTAAAAGCAGGCTGCAAACATGCTGTGATGCCAATGCCGGCTCCATAAGTATCTTGATCATTATCCGTAAAATAAGTGCCCTGTCCTATGATTTCAGGGTCGGCATCATCTGCTAATCCATTGCAGTTATCATCAATGCCGGCATCACATATTTCCACGGCACCCGGATGAATGCTGGTATTATTGTCATCGCAATCATTGTCTTGCAGGGCCGTACCTGCAGGTTGAATACAAGCGAATAAGGCGGTGCCTGTTCCGTAACTATCAAGGTCATTGTCGGTATAGTAGGAGGTTTGTCCTGTAACAGCCGGGTCGGCATCATCTGCTAATCCATTGCAGTTATCATCAATGCCGGCATCACATATTTCCACGGCACCCGGATGAATGCTGGTATTATTGTCATCGCAATCATTGTCTTGCAGGGCCGTACCTGCAGGTTGAATACAAGCGAATAAAGCGGCGCCTGTTCCGTAACTATCAAGGTCATTGTCGGTATAGTAGGAGGTTTGTCCTGTGACAGCCGGATCCGCATCATCAGCAAATCCATTACAGTTGTCATCAATACCCGCATTACATATTTCCGCGGCACCCGGATGAACGCTGGCAATATTGTCATCGCAATCATTGTCTTGCAGGGCCGTACCTGCCGGTGGAATACAAGCGAATAAGGCAGTGCCGGTTCCATAATTATCAAGGTCATTGTCGGTATAGTAGGCGGTTTGTCCTGTAACAGCCGGGTCCGCATCATCAGCGAATCCGTTGCAGTTGTCATCAATACCTGCATTGCAAATTTCTGCGGCATCAGGGCGGATAGCAGCATTGGCATCGTTGCAGTCGGTGTTGTTACTCACATATCCCTGCGGCGCCGTCAGTGCCAGTGTGTCTGACGCAGCATCACCAAACCCATCGCCATCATCATCTGCATAAAATGTCTGATTATTTGCTTCTGCCGAAACTTTCACAATCCAGTAATCGTCAATGCCATTATTGGCTTGCGATTTATCTCCGTTCTTTCCTGAATAAGAATGGCCGCCGATAATAAACCCGCCATCGCTTGTTTGCGGCACATCATGCAATCGTTCTTCATTGGTAGCACCAAAGTCAATGTCCCAGATTTTATTGCCTGCGGCGTCCATTCTCACGAGCCAGTAATCGGTTGCGCCTCGTGTATCCTGTGACTTATCGCCGCTGATTAACGATTCTGACCATCCTCCCATAATAAATCCGCCGTCACTGGTCTGGAAAATGGACTTTCCTTTTTCGTCCAGTTGTCCGCCATATCGTTTATCCCAGAGCTTAATCCCATTACCGTCTGTTTTCACGATCCAGAAATCAAAACCGCCTTTTCCCGGAACAGACACTTCACCATTGACATTGGAACGAGTGTATCCTGCCAGGATAAATCCTCCATCATTCGTCTGATCGAGTGCATATAAATACTCATTGTCATTCCCGCCATAACGGCCATCCCACTGTTTCACACCATTGCCATCTGTCTTAATCAGCCACATGTCCGATGATCCTCTGCCGGGTTGCGTCACATCAAAGCCAACCGGTGAAATGGTCCATGCGCCAATGATGTATCCGCCATCAGCGGTTTGCTGAATGGCATTCAGCCTGTCGTCAAGCAGGCCTCCATAAGAATCATCCCACTGCAGGTTGCCGTTAACGTCTGTTTTCACCACCCACACATCAAACTCACCATGGTTGCTCTGTGATTTTTCACCTCCAATCCCTGATGTTGACTCCCCTGCAAAAATGTAACCTCCGTCAGCCGTGGCTGTCATGGAACGCAACTCATCGTCCCCGGGCCCGCCATAACGCTTATCCCATAGTTTATTGCCATTCTCATCTATCCTGATAATCCAGTAATCGCTGCCTCCACGGCTGGCTTGTGTCTGATCACCGTTTATATTCGACATAGACCATCCGCCTAACAGGTAACCGTTGTCGGGCGTCTGCAGTACTGTGAAGAGTTCTTCTTTTGAATTACCGCCAAAGCGCTTATCCCATTGCTTGTTGCCAAGCGCATCTGTCTTCACAATCCAGTAATCACTATAACCCTGGCTGCCCTGTGATTTTTGTCCGCTGACAGGAGAATCAGAATCGCCACCCAAAAGGTAACCACCATCATTGGTCTGTATGATGACATACATTTCATCGGTCTTGGATCCGCCAAAGCTTCTGTCCCATTCCTTAACCGGAACATTTTGAGCAAGCAAAGCACCTTCATCCATCAGCAAAACCGAACAAAAGAGTGCGAGTATCTTAAAGCGGTTGTTCATTGGCAGTATCCGTTGCAGGGTTAGGCGGAGAATGCCCGTGGTAAAAAAGTTTGACATGCAGATAATTTTAAACAGTGTGTTCTGTTTGATTCTAATTAAGGCGTGTTATGCGTTTTCTGTGAGCCCGGCTAACCATTACGCCATCGGGCGTGCTATGTTTCGTATAGCACTGAAGCATTGGGCAAATATAAAGCAATATGCTGCTTTTAACAGTACCGGTATGGTTTGAAGGCTTTGCAATATCCGCGTGAGCGGTTCCCGCTATGATTTATTAGGTTCACAATGGAAGCTTTCTAATTCAAGCTTGTACTATTGAAATTGGCATGGTCATGATATATCTGCTTTTTTCATCCGGCGGTTCAGCACCATGGTAATTAATTGCTGAATGCCATTGAAGTGATTTTATCCGAAGATCAGGCAGTTTCGATGCACCGGCAAATGCAACCTTGCCTATCACAATTCAATTTATCTTTACTGCTATGTTTCAGCATGCCATTACCCGCACACCTTGTAAGAATTATGTGCATGGACTTACGTCTGCACATCTCGGGCCACCTGATCTTCAACTTACACTCGAACAGCACAGGCAATATGTCCAGGCATTGATTCAATGCGGGCTGGAGGTAACCGTACTGGATGCCGATGAATCTTTTCCCGACAGTTGTTTTGTGGAAGATACTGCCGTAATCATTCCCGAAGCTGCCATCATTGCCAATCCGGGCGCCCCTTCAAGAAGAGGAGAGGTGTTGACGATGCAACAGATTTTACAACCACACAGGACATTGCATTTCATTCAGCCGCCGGGCACTTTGGAAGGCGGTGATGTGCTGCAGGTAAACCGTCATTTCTATATCGGCATTACTGCACGCACCAATAAGGAAGGTGGATTGCAGCTAAGCGCATTCCTCCAAAAATATGGGTATTCCAGCACGCTGATTCCAGTAACCAATTCCCTGCATTTAAAAACGGAGGTGAATTACCTAGGTAACAACTACCTGCTTGCTTCGGCCGGCATGGCTGCATTGGAAGCCTTCCGTGCATTCAATGTGATCGTGGTAGAAGAGAAAGATTTGTATGCCGCTAACTGCCTGATGATAAACGGGCACCTGATTATGCCTGCAGGGTTTGGTCGCGTGAAAGCAGTATTGCTGCGGGCCGGCTTTCATCCACTGGAACTGGAGATGTCGGAATTTGAAAAGATGGATGGTGGTCTTACTTGTTTATCGCTTAGGTTTTAATGCCCTGACTGTTGTAATAATTTCAAATATTCGGCACGGCTGATTTTCCTGGCACCCATGCTGGACAGGTGAGCAGTCTCCACCTGGCAATCAATCATACTGTACTTTCCGCTCCGGCATAGTGCAATCAATGCCGTCTTGGATGCGTTAGGCTGCAGCGCAAACATACTTTCGCCGCAAAATATCCTTCCGATGGTGATACCATATAGACCTCCCGCCAGTTGTTGCTGATGCCAGCATTCAACGGAGGTGGCATGACCCGCTTCAAAAAGTTTTTGGTATGCCCTGATAAAATCATCATTGATCCATGTGCCCGCATGCTGCTGTGCATGCACCTGAGCACATAAGCGAATAACGCGGTTGAATGCCTGATTTGCTGTTGTGCGAAACCTGCCCGACCGCATTAACTGTTGCATGCTTCTGCTTATATGAAGCTCATCGGGAAATAATACCATTCGTTCCGGCGGGCAAAACCAAAAGATCATACCTTCCTGAATAAACCAGGGAAAGATGCCGCTGCGATAGGCCAGCATCAGCCTTTCGGTGGAAAGGTCGCCTCCGATAGCAAGCAGGCCATCTGTATCCGCGAGCTCCGGATCAGGAAACCACAGCTCCTTCGTAAGCAACCGCATCGTAAAATTATTGGTTGGCCAAACTTACCTGTTCGCCCTGATATGCAGATAATGATAATGCACGGCTGCACCGTTCAGCGATTTGGCATATGGTGCAGATGCAATGCAGATTAGTGAATCCGTCATCCGTATCACGCCCTTTCCACTTTTTGAAATGCTCCAATAGGTAAATCAAGGTACTCCGGAACGGATGCTGCTTCCACTCAAAAAAATATTTGCGAAAAAACTTGCAGAAGATCATTTTGATGTGCTATCTTTGTGATATCAATTTAATATCAACCCTAAAAAAATGATACAGGAAAAAAATTTTACCGCCAGTTCAGGATTCCTGATGATTGGCGTTGCGGCAGGTTGCCTTGCTGTTTTGGTCTTTCTGCTAATCAATGAAATGCCTTTGGCAGCCATTCCTTTTATCCTTGCTTTTGTATTGATTGTTAAAGGAATTTTCATTGTCAACCCCAATGATGCGAAAGCGCTCACACTTTTTGGGAAGTATGCAGGCACAACCAAGCAGAACGGGCTGTTGTGGGCCAATCCGTTTTTCGCCCGTCAGCATGTTTCACTCCGTGCGCGCAACCTGAATGGTCAGCCGCTGAAGGTGAATGATAAAATCGGCAACCCGATCGAAATAGCGGCCGTCATTGTATGGAATGTGGTAGACACTGCCAAAGCACTGTATGAAGTGAACAACTACGAGCAGTTTGTTGCCATACAAAGTGAAGCAGCGGTACGTCACCTGGCCGGCACTTGTCCGTATGACTTTGCTGAAGATGAAAATGCCACAGTTACGCTTCGCGGCGGCGGCGACAAAGTGAATGAGATGCTCGTGAATGAATTGAATGAGCGGTTATCACAGGCCGGCATCATCGTGAGTGAAGCGCGTATCAGCCACCTCGCCTATGCACCGGAAATTGCCGGTGCCATGTTGCAGCGTCAACAGGCTTCAGCAGTAGTTTCCGCCCGCAAGCTGATTGTAGAAGGTGCTGTTGGTATGGTAGAGATGGCACTGGCAAGGCTTTCTGAAAAGGAAATCGTACAGCTGGATGAAGAAAGAAAAGCCGCGATGGTCAGCAACCTGCTCGTAGTGTTATGTGGTGATAAGAATGTCAGCCCGGTGCTCAATACGGGTACGTTATACGCTTGACCTGCCTGTAATTACTTTTTATGAACTGCATTTCCAACGGAGTGCAGTTCATATTTTCCTGAACTTCATTTCAGAATTACGATGTAATCATGCCTGCTGACAAAAAAGCTTTTGTATTACGCATCAATCCCGACACGCTCAAAGAGCTGGAGAAGTGGGCGGCTGATGAATTCCGCAGCGTGAATGGACAGATTGAATATTTGCTGCAGAAATCATTGACGGATAGCGGTCGCAGCAAAAATAAGTCAGCACAAAAGAAATAATGATTCCTTCCTGTTGTGTACCCTTCATTTCGCCGCCTCTTCACTGAATCTGTGTCAACCATTTTTCATAATGGGAACACCTGTTCACTGCCGGTTGCAAGTCGCTATTATTTTTCCTAAACACAATTATCTGGAATATATTTGCCTGAAGCACCATCGAATGAACAAATACCTCATTACCTTTTACCTGCTCGAGCTCGATGAACACTTCTGGAAGCTGATTCCGGAGCATCGCGAAATAGTAAATGAATTACTGCTCAAAGAGGTGATTGAAACATATGGTGTGAATATGGAACGAACCAAGGGATGGATTACGCTGAATGCCAAAGATGAGGCGGAAGCAATCAACATCATTGAATCATTTCCTATCAGCAATTATTATACTTACGATATTGATCAGCTTTTCATTTTTGAAAATGCACTCGGGTTGATGCCAAAGATGGTTTTTAACTGATGCATAGTGATTCCCACCCGGCAAACCAGTCTACCGCCTGCATAAATATTGCAATCATATGAAATCAGGATGGCCGGCAATGCTGTTCATTTTTCTGCTGATGGCAGTTTCCTGTCAGCATACAAATGATGCCGTACAAAAAGCAACAATCGATTCCCTTGCCGGTAAAGACAGCACGGATCCGCAGATACGGGCCCTCACCACTAAGATAAATGCGGAGCCGAAAAATGCCGAACTGCATTTTCTCAGGAGTAATGTCTTTTTGCAACTCGGCAATATCAACGCTGCTTACCGCGACATGTCTGCTGCCATTTCCCTCGACTCTGCCAATGCGAAATATTTTTTCGCGATAGCGGATATCTACCTTAAAGGCGGTTCTGCCGACGGCGCCATTGATGCTTTTAGACATGTCATCCGCAGCGACCCGGACAACCTCGATGCGCTGATTAAACTGAGCAAGGTCTATTTTTATAAAAAAGACTACAAAGCCTCCATGGAACAGTTGCTGCGTGTTCAGGAACTCGGCAAAGACAACTTTGAAACCTGGTTCATCCGCGGACTCAATTTTAAAGAAATGGGAGATACCGCACGTGCGATCAATTCTTTTCAGCGATCGGTGCAGGTAAAGCCTGATTTTTATGACGGATTCATGCAACTTGGCCTGCTCACCGGCAAGAAAAAATCATCTGCGGCGCCGCAGTATTTCGACAATGCCATACGCATCGACAGCACCACGGCGGAAGCTTACTATGCAAAAGGAATGTTTTACCAGGAACACGGAGAAAATGAAAAAGCAAAGTCAACTTACCAGTCACTGATCAGGGTTAACCCTCAATATGAATCCGCTTATTTCAACCTCGGTTATATTTATATCCTGCAGGATTCAATCGACAAAGCATACCGCATGTTTGATTTTGCCGTCAAGGTGAAACCCGCTTATGCGGAAGCGTATTACTATCGCGGACTTTGCTCCAGGGAAAAAGGAAATACCGAACAGGCTATGGCGGATTTCCGGCAGTCATTAACTTTGAGGCCTGGTTATGAACCGGCGCAGAAAGAATTGAATTCGTTAACACAATCATCCAAGTAAGGCGGGCAGCATGCAATGGCTGAACCGTCTGCAATAAATTTATGATCAACATCTCCTTCCCCGACGGAACCATCCGTCAGTTTGAAAAAGGAACCAATGCGCTTGAAATTGCTAAATCCATCAGTGAGGGATTGGCCAGAAAAGTATTGGCGGCAAAAGTGAACGGAAAAGTGGTGGATGCCTTCCGCCCGATTGAAACAGATGCAACACTCATGCTCCTCACCTGGGACGACCGGGAAGGGAAGGAAACCTTCTGGCATTCTTCCGCCCATTTGATGGCCGAAGCGCTCGAAGCAATGTACCCTGGCATTAAGTTCGGATACGGACCGCCGGTTGACAATGGCTTTTACTATGATGTGGACCTGGGCGGAAGAGACATTGGCGCGGATGACCTGAAAAAAATAGAGATAAAAATGGCGGAACTGGCCGGCTTGAACAACAGCTACCTGCGCACTGAAGTTGCCAAAGCAGACGCCCTGAAATTTTTTACGGAGAAAGGAGATGAGTATAAAGTTGAAACGATTCAGGAGCTGAACGATGGTGAAATCACCTTCTACCAACAGGGCAACTTTATTGATTTATGCCGTGGCCCGCATATTCCGAATACCGGTTTCATCAAAGCCGCCAAGCTCATGAACATCGCCGGCGCCTACTGGAAAGGAGATGAAAAAAACAAACAGTTGACAAGGATATACGGTATCACTTTCCCCAAGCAAAAAGAACTGGATGAATACCTGCAGCAACTGGAAGAAGCAAAGAAACGCGACCACCGGAAGATCGGGAAGGAGTTGGAGATTTTCGTTTTTGATGATGACGTAGGCCCCGGGCTTGCCTTGTGGCTGCCCAACGGTGGCGCCATTATTGAGCAGCTGGAAAGTCTCGCCAAAAAAACGGAGGAAGAGGCCGGCTACTACAGGGTAAAATCACCGCATATTGCCAAAGAGTCGATGTATCTCACCAGCGGCCACCTGCCTTACTATGCCGATTCTATGTTTCCGCCCATGGAGTTGGATGGCGGCAAGTATTACCTGAAAGCGATGAACTGCCCGCATCATCATAAGATTTTTGCCGCCTCTCCCAAGAGCTATAAAGATCTTCCGTTGCGTCTTGCAGAGTATGGAACATGCTACCGCTATGAGCAATCCGGTGAATTGTTCGGACTCATGCGGGTGCGTGCATTGAACATGAACGACGCGCATATTTATTGCACGGAAGAACAGTTTGAAGAGGAATTCCGTGCAGTGAATGAAATGTACCTGAAGTATTTCCGGATTTTCGGGATCGAAAAATATGTAATGCGTTTTTCTACGCATGATCCTGCCAAACGCGGAAAAAAGTACCTGGACCTGCCGGAATTATGGAAGAAGACCGAAGACATGGTGCGCCGTGTACTGATCGATTCCAATATTCCATATATTGAAGTGCCCGATGAAGCGGCTTTCTATGGTCCGAAGATTGACGTGCAGATATGGAGTGTCATTGGCCGTGAATTTACGCTGGCTACCAACCAGGTTGATTTTGGCCAGCCACTGCGGTTCGGCCTGACCTTCAAGAATAAAAACAACCAGGATGAAACCCCGCTTGTTATTCACCGCGCACCGCTTGGAACCCATGAGCGGTTTATCGGTTTTCTGATTGAACATTATGCCGGCAACTTCCCTGTGTGGCTGGCACCACGGCAGGTGGCCATCTTACCCATAAGCGACCGTCACCTCGAGTATGCAAAAAGACTGGAATCAATTTTCAGGAAACAACACATCCGGCTGGAGACAGATGCGCGAAGTGAAAAGATCGGCAAAAAAATAAGGGATGCGGAAATGAAAAAGATTCCATACATGCTCGTGATCGGCGATAAGGAAGAGCAGGAAGGCAAGGTCAGCGTGAGAAGGCATGGTGAAGGCGATAAAGGACAGATGTCCATTGATTCATTCATCGAGCTTGTATTGAAGGAATCTGCCATTGGATGAACACCCCCCAAAAACTATCATCTGATTGTACGGCAAGCCGCTGCGTTCTGCTTTTTTTGAAATGAAAATGCCGGTCGTACTCAAAGAATTCAATGCAACTATGTATAGTAATTTGGAACTTACTACCTTCGTTGCGTATCATTAGTTTATTCATCATTTTTTAACGAAAACATTAATCGATTGGCATTAGACCGTAGAAAACCCAGGGAACTCGAACACCGTATTAACCGCCTTGTGCACGCCCCACAGGTTCGATTGGTGGGAGACAATGTTCCCAACGGCGTATTCACCTCCAGGGAAGCGTTAAGTATGGCCGAAGAACAAGGCCTCGACCTCGTGGAAATTGCCGCCACCGCCAATCCGCCGGTGTGCCGTATTATCGACTACAACAAATTCCTCTACGACAAAAAGCGGAAAGAGAAGGAGATGAAGGCGAAAGCGGTAAAAAGTGTTTTGAAAGAAATCCGTTTCACGTCCAATACAGATGAGCATGATTTTGAATTCAAAACAAGACATGCCGAGCGTTTTTTACAGGAAGGCGCCAAAGTAAAGGCCTATGTGCAGTTTCGCGGCAGGAATATCCTGTTCAAGGAACGTGGCGAACTGCTGCTACTTAAGTTTGTGGAACGTCTTACAGAAGTAGGCACACTGGAACAATTACCGAAACTGGAAGGTAACCGCATGTCAATCCTCATCAATCCCAAGTCGCAAAAAGGAAAATAATCTTCCCGAACGTAAGGAGGGCAGTTGCAGCGGAAAATTCCATCCGAAGGAATATTTGCTGATTTATTCCTTGTGAAGAGAATATTACTATCTTTGCCGTCCCTAATTTTGCAGCAATGCCTAAAATGAAGACAAATTCGAGTGCCAAGAAGCGTTTCAAGCTCACCGGCACCGGAAAAGTGAAAAGAAAAAAAGCCTACAAGCGCCATATTCTCACCAAGAAGGCTCATGACAGGAAAAAGCAGCTCGGAAAATCCGGCCTGGTTGATTCCACCAATATGGCCAATGTGAAGAAAATGCTCCTAATCTGACTTTTTAAATTTTTGAAACATGCCACGTTCAGTAAATAGTGTTGCCTCCCGCGCCCGCCGCAAGCGGATGTTTTCACAGGCAAAAGGATATTTCGGTAAACGGAAAAATGTAACTTCTGTAGCCAAGAATGCCGTTGAAAAATCAATGGTATATGCCTACCAGGGCAGGAAGCAGAAAAAGCGTGATTACAGGGCACTTTGGATCGCCCGTATTAATGCCGCTATCCGTACAGAAGGAATGAGCTATTCGGTATTCATTTCAAAGCTGAAGAATGCCAATGTGATGCTCAACCGAAAAAGCCTTGCCGACCTGGCTATGAATGATATGGCTGCATTCAAGGCCATTGTGGCTTCCGTGAAATAACACCAACAGCAGGCGCTGTTCAACATATCAGCAAATCCGCACGAAAGTTTTCGTGCGGATTTTTTTTTGCCCTGCACGAAATAACCTTGTTGCCTTATTTGCTTAGCGGGCACGAATGTCCATCAACATAACTTCACGATCAGCATCTTTTCCATCAGCGATTGCTCAGACGGAGCATTATGACGATTGCTGCTATGTAATCAACGCAGTTTTGCAAAATCAAATAACAGCTGAACATAGGCCATACGCCCCACATACGGGCCGCCATACACTTCAAACTTTTTATTATTGAGCAGGTTGGAAGCACCCACTTTAATGTTCAGGTAAATCTTGGGAATTTCCTTATTCACCTGCACGTCAACCTTACCATAGGTCGGCACTTCTCCCGTAAACTGAGGGGAGCCTTCATACAGAAATCCTTCCACCCATTTGTAGTTGATGCTGAATCCGTAATTATTGAGTGGTATAACCGGCAGCTTATCCCAGAGTTGGTGAAACAGGCCGATTTGAGTGGCAATATCGCGGCCGCTGATGCCAATGTTAAATTTATTTTCCGGCGTATTGAAGGCAGGAATAATAGGATCAGTGGAACCCTGCCGGTTCAGTTTGTTATAGGAATAATTACCATTGATGGAATAGGATTCTCTGAAATAATAATTCAGCCCAACAGAGAAGCCGGTGGTGGTTACCCGGTCATCGGTATTAGCCGCCACCCGATAAACCTGGAAACCATTCAGGCGATTGAAGATTTCGTTGTAATCAATCACAGCACCCAACTTGTAACCGATAAAATAACGGTACCAGCTGTAATAGTAACTCATGTCAATATACAGGTGCTGAAACAGTGATGCGCGATAACCCACTTCAATGCTCTTTACCTGCTCGGGCCGGATGGGATTGATGTTAAAAAATTCAAGGGTATCATATTTCTGCGTATTGATGTAATCCAGCAACGATTCAGTGGTAACCAGCGAATCAAAACCGTTCAGATTTCCCACCAGGATGGCCCGGCCCACATTATAGTAAAGGTATTGATCAGCCAGGGTGGGGTTGCGGATAGCTGAGGAGAAAGATGCCCTGAATACACTTTTATTCAGCGTATACACGGCAGAAACGGCAGGTGAAAAAAGCGCGTCGTAATTCTCATTCTTGTCCATGCGCAGCGTTGCGTTGACCTTCAGCAGGCTGTCAAGAAATTTTTTTTCAATGCCGGCATAGATGCCATATTCCGAATTGGTGATTTTAACGCCGGCCGTATCACTGAAAATTGTTCCATGTGAATTTGGCCGGTACATCCTGTAGTTTGCACCAATGGTTACATCCATGAAACGTGGCGTGAATTTATATTCGCCATGCACATGATATAGCGCCGACTTATCAAAAAACCGAGATCCGCCTTCAGCATATGATTCATGTGAAATGATATAGTTGAATGCAGAATCAAAGGCTGCTGTGCCGGGAACATAGAATGCGTGCTGCCCGGGACTGATACTTTCGTTATTCGCATAATTCTCCGCATTGTTATGCAGCGAATCAATGAGCGGTACATAATTGGTCAGCAGGCTGCTGATGCTGTCAACATAATCCTGGTATCCGTTCGGGTTATCCGGATCAAACACATAGGTCGGGTAGCCGGGCAGATTCCTGATCACAGGCACTGCCTGCGTGGAGTAATTGGTAAAATAATCTGTGCCCCAGTCCACATCTCCTTTTGCGCCGCGTTCCAGCAAGAGCGCCGTGAAATACGCATCATAGGATTTTCCGGCATTTTCATTCGTAGCATAAGCCCTGATAAAAAATTTATCCTTCTGCTGCAGTTCAATCCTGTTTTGAAAGAACAAAATATCTTTCAGTGAATAGCGGTTGTCGCCCTGGTAAACCGTGGTGCCTGAACCGAAGTTGGTGGCATAAATGAGCTGCAGGTCTTTCCGCAGCCGGTAATGAAATGCGCCTGTCAATTTATAATTGCGGGTGTCGTAATCCACCATGTCTGTTTCGAGATAACCTGTACGGTAAAATCTTCCCAGCCCCGGATATGCCGCTATACTCTTCGAGTAATCATGTGCAAAATAGAATTCGTCACCATAGCGGTTCACGGCATCATATCCGCCCGGATTATGCTGATCGTCCAGTGTTTCAAATACGGGATCGAGATTGGTTGCTTCCCAGTCGTTGGCACGCAGCATAAACGCATTGATCTTATAGGCGAATTTTTCTATGCCAATTTTATTCCTGATCACCTGGTCCCAACGCAGCGCACCTTCAAACAAGCTGCGCTCACCTCCTTTAAGTGAGACGGAAAATCCCGGTGTCTGAAACGGGTCTTTCGTCGTCATGCTGATCACACCATTGAATGCATTGGGTCCGTAAAAAGCAGAACTGGCACCAACGACAAGATCCACTTTCAACACATCGAGATCCGGTGCGCCTAAGAAATTTCCCAGTGAAAAGCTGAGGCCGGGCGCCTGATTATCCACGCCATCAATAATCTGCAGCGAGCGTACTGGTGAAGTGGAATTGAATCCGCGTGTATTGATGATTTTAAATCCTAAACTTGCCGAGGTAACATCCACTCCTTTCAACTGCCCGAGCCCTTCATAAAAGTTAAATGCTGGTGTTTGCCTTATTGCCAGCTGATCCATTGATTCTATAGTAAGTGGAGATTCCTTTTGCTTTTCAGAAAGGCGGCTGCCCGTGACCTGCACCTCATTCAATATCACCTTGTCGGCGTTTAATTTAATCGTGATGGTATTGTTGCCGTCTCTCACTGTTACCTCACTATTCAGGTATCCGAGATAGGAAATAATCAGCGCTACAGGAAATGACTGCGCAATGTCCAGCGAAAATTTGCCGTCTTCATCTGTAACAGCACCAATGGTAGTACCTTTCACCACTACATTGGCTCCAATTAGTGCTTCTCCGGTCTGCGCATCCTTAACTATGCCGCGCACCGTTTGCGCGAACGCATGTTGTACCAGCAGAATGATGAATAAAGTAAGCGTAAGGCTTTTATACATAAGCAGCGCGTTATGATTTGCTTCTGTTAATATAGGTAAAGGAAGATTATTTCAAAACTTTCGCATGGAGGAGAAAAGAGGCGATAAATTTTGCGGTAGTATCTGTATTAACTGCAACAGATACTGTTATGGGCAGCATAACGGCACAGTGTAATTATGGGAGGATTTCGCTGACGAATATCCTGCGGCAGCATAGCAATCAGCGCATTAGTTTTTCTTAAGCCGTTCTTCGAGTTCGTGAAACTGCAAGGCTGTCAGTTTATCCTGTATTTGCTGAAATAGAATCCGTTCTTCTTTCCGGATATGTGTTTCCAGCAGCCTGCCCATTTCATCAAGGTATGATGCAACATCACTCTCCGTTTCAACATGGTGCAATATGATTTCCATCGCGCGGTGATCCGCTATCAGTTCATCAATCAACGTATTCATCTCCGGTGCGCTTTCCTTCACAAACGGAAACAATACCGATTCTTCTTCCTGAAAATGTCCCCGAAGCTCTTCTTTGACAAATTCCATCATGTATTGCCGTTTTGCCTGCAGTAATACGGGAAGCCCGCGAAATACCGGCGCTCCTATTTTCATGCTTTGCGCGATAATCAATGCCTTATGATGATCACGCGAAAGGCCGGCTAATACAGCGTGTCGTTTCATGCACCTAAGTTAACGAACATTCAGCATGTACTTTGCAACCATAAAATCCCTGTCTTCACTGTTGTTTTCTGTTGCACCGCAATAGCTTTGCAATCATCAATGTGCATCATCATTCACCATGGTGGCATGCAGTTTTTTCGCAAGGCCTTTCCATCCGCGCCTCATGACAACATCATGGTTCCATTTAAAGGCCGGCTTCAGTATGGGCGCGAGCACATTCATCCAGGCACGGGTAGTTTTTACATTCCAGTTGTATTGAATACGGACGACATCCTGGTCCATATCAAAAGTCCAGGTACCCGTTCCTTCCAGTTCACCACTGGCCTGGCCAATCATAAAGTGGTGATGTTGCAGCCGTATCAGCTCCAACTGAAAAACCAGCCGGTAGGGTAAAACAGATTTAAAAATAAACCGGGAAACTTTACCGATACAGTCCGCATCACCCTCTTTTATCGTGGTAACGCTGATGACACCTTTCCACCATTGCGGCCATTCTTCAACAGCCTTTATCGTATTCCAGGCTTCTGCCAACGATGTATGCTTCAGTTTCCACACAGTAACAAAAGTGTATTCATGCATCAGTCATCTGTTTTGAAAACTTACGTGATGTGTAACGACATGGATGTGCCGGAGCGGCACTGTAAAGTATGATCAATATATTACCTGCACCGAATGAGCATAAAATTCACGGTTACCTGTCAATGCCACCAGGTATATGCCTGCCGGCAACTTTCCGGTATTGATCCTGATTGGTGTCTCATCGGTCGCTCCGTTATTGTTGAAGGATTGGCTGATCATTACTTTTCCATTGATATCAATCAACCGGACAGTTCCTTCCGTAACGGGTTGTCCTTGCATGTTTATCATCAGGTAACCATTGCCGTCAGTGTAAGCGATCATGGAAGAAGCAGCAGTCTGTTCGCAGGAAGTGCTAACGGCCGGTGAGTAAATTTTACTCCCGTTGGCCGCAAGCTGTACCAACCGGTAATAGGCACGGCCCGGCACAGGATTGTTATCGGTCCAGTTATAATGTTGTACTGTGGCAGAGGTACCTGCACCCGGCAACTTCATGACTTCCAGGAAATGGATTCCGTCTTCTGATCGTTCAATAATAAAATATTCATTATTGATTTCAGAAAGTGTTTGCCATTGCAGCACCACTTCATTTTCATTCGTGCAATCAGCAGTGAACGATGCCAGATCCACCGGCAACAAAAGTGGCGACAGGCAGGCAGACTGCAGGTTACTTAAGGCACCTGTTGATGCGGTAAATCCAAAATACGGCGTTTGTGTTCCAAAAACCGTTAACGGGTTGAAGGCGTAAGAAAAGGTGGCGTAAGTGGTGGTGGCACTGCTGTTCATTACGCTGACGGTGAGCGTACCCGTAGCCCCCGACGGAACCCAGCTGATGCGCAATGTATGATCGAGGCCGTTTTCAATGTTATAAGCTGTAGCACCGTTCATCAGTGCCACTGCCGAAGGAATGATGCGTGCGCCTGCTGTACTGCCACAAACACCCGTGGGATTAACATTGCCATTCAGCCAAAGATCAATGTGATCCGGCGTGGAGCCACCGGAGCAAACTACGCCGGGCAATCCATCATCACGGTCCTCATAGTTGAGGTATGTATCCAGTTCAACAATCACACTGTTTGTAATTCCTCCGGCACCCATTCCTCCACCGGAAGAACCGCAGGCGCATAGCCCCAGCGGATCATGCTGCATAACGAAAGCCAATCCATCTGCACCGTCATCGGATGAACCAAGGTTTACAGTAAAATCATAGCTGAAAGCACTATTAAAATCGAGTGTTGAATTAACATCCCACGCACATCCGATATTGCCGGTGGCATCTGCAGTAAGCGTTGCACATCCGGAAGGAGCGGTAGCGGTTCCAACCAGTGCATATTCTGAAGTGATTGTATTCTGCGGTATCATTTTGTACATCAGCGTACCGGTAGACGCGCTGCTGTTGGAACAACCGGTTTTCGTGATGAAGATCCTGTAAGTTGAATTGGCCGAAGGCATCCATTCTAAATACGACTTTACCGAACAATAATCATCATTGTAACCGCCGGTGTTTGCGGCGCCTGTATTATCATCCACCGTCATCTCCGTGTTCCAGGATACAACGCCGCCATCTGCAGGACAAAAAGAAAATACATATTTGTTACAGCTTGAACCGTCAAACTTCCAATAGTCGCCGGCGCTGACGGACGTGACAGACTGAAATGAACTGGTGGGAACAAGGATGCCTTTGTAGTTGGCGCCGGAAGCTGAACTACAACCCTGCGATGACGAATACATCGGTTGAACAACCAACAGCATTGCCATTGCCGCATTCCATATGAAACATTGTCTTATCACTTGAGTGCTGACGTAAGCGAAACTATCAATTTTTCACCAGGCGTGAAACAGTTATTGTTTAACGAGCTTAACTGCCTGACGTCCCGCTTCAGTTGATATCACAAGCAGGTACATGCCGTTGGGATATGCTGCAAGATGCAATATGTTATCAGATGGTTTAAGCGCAGCACGATAAATTAATTTACCGCTTAACGTGTAAAGACTTGCCTCTGATTTTGAAAAATCACTGCCTTCCACCATCACCGCATCATCGGTAACCGTTGGATAAACCTGCAGATCATTCAATGTTGGAATAGGTAAAATATCGGTCAGCTCACCCTGGTAAGCGAGTTGATCTACGCGGTAAGCAAGGCTATCGGTATTAAAATCAGCTGTTCGGCTAAGGCGAAGCCAGCCATATAATGTATCGGTGGCGGCAATACGAAATGCCAGGTAACGAAAGGCCGGTATGGAAAACTGGCCATAGCTGTTTGATCCGCTTTTTACATATAAAACGGCACCATCAAAAGCAGATTCATCAAAGTCATAAGAATACTGATCAGCAAAGAGAGAATCGCCCGGCTTAAAGGCAACTACCGTCAGGTTATCAGCATTGCTAAGTGCCAGTTCTGCGGCAGCATTCGGGAAGGTGATATAGGCAGATTCATACAGTGCTGATAATTTTCTCTCGATATTGATGCTTATATCGCCGCTACCATCTGTATTCAGATCAAAATTTTGTGAAGTACTGCCAGAACCATACTGCACCACACTGATGACAGGGCTGAAGTTCAGTATAGAAACGTTGGCAGGATTTCCAAAGATAAGTTCAGGCAATTGCGCATAACTGATGATACATTGAGAGAGTGTCAACACCAGTAAGTAAAATTTTTTCATGGGATGGAGTAGATTGAAGTGAATGAATTTCAAAGGTACAATTACTATGAAAAGCGGCTAAGGTTATTTTAGCCGGATTAAATTAAGGCCAAGGTACGGCATAGCAGGTCTTCATGGATGCGGCATTAAGCTGCATACGTTGCCTTTAACTAAACCTTAACCACTAATGAAATGCCTGGCAGCCTGATGATTCAACGATGCGGTCCTGACATCCACATTAAAACATGAATACACTAGCAGGAAAAATTCATTTGCATGCTATCAGCGAATGCCGGGAGATAATTAGTGCAATTCAGTGAATTCAGTTTACGGCAGGTTCCTCTTCAGCCACTTTGTCTGCATCTGCTGATTTTGGTTTCGGCTTAAAAAAACGTTTCTGAAAAAGAATGATCAGCAATACGCCGGTGGTGATGGAGGCATCTGCAATATTAAATATCGGTCGGAAGAAGATGACATATTCACCGCCCCAATAGGGAATCCATGATGGAATAAACCCTTCATACAGTGGAAAATACAGCATGTCCACCACCCGGCCATGCAGCCATCCGGCATAACCTCCTGCAGCCGGCAAAAATGTGGCTGCGGTTTGCACGGTGCTGGCCGAGAAAATCATTCCATAGAATACGGAATCGAGAATATTCCCGATTGCGCCGGCCAGTATGAAGGAAATGGAAGTGATAAACCCGGGATGTGCATTTTGTTTAACCAGCCGCACGAGGTAATAGCCTATCAGGAATACTGCAACAAGCCTGAAAAGGCTCAGCAGTAATTTTCCCCATTCACCTCCCAGTGACCAGCCAAAAGCCATGCCTTCGTTCTCAATAAAATAAAGGTAAAACCAACTGGTGATGCGAATGCTTTCCGTATATGCAAAAGTCAACTTCACCCAAAACTTGAGGGTTTGGTCAATTATCAATACTGACAAGATAACTAAGAGAGGACGGAGGTACTTCAAGTGCACGACTAATGTGACTGCATCAGTTTGGCCTCCATGCTAAGCGTAGCGTGCGGCACAGATTTGAGGCGTTCTTTCTCGATCAGCTTACCGGTTACACGGCAAATGCCATAGGTCTTGTTTTGTATGCGTACCAGCGCCTTGTCAAGATGATCAAGATACATGATCTGGCGCGCCGCCATCTGGTTAAGATATTCACGCTCCATACTGCTGGAGCCGTCATCGGCGGAAGCAAACTTATTTTCAGTGTCGTCTGTACCGTTGTCATCCTTGCGGTTAATCTGGTCCTGCAGGTACTTCAGTTCCTTTTTTGCTGCATCCAGTTTATCAAGGATCAACAGTCTGAACTCTTCCAGTTCATCATCGCTATAGCGTGTTCTCAATTCCGGTTCTTTCTTTTTTGCAGGCTGAATGGTTTTTCTCACGATCGGCTTAACCACATCTTTGCCATGTACCTGCGGCGTTACTTTTGCTGTCGGTTTGATTACAGGTTTGATTTCTGCCTTTACAACTTTTTTCGCCTCGGGTTTTACCACTTTCTTTGCTGGGGTGGTTTTTACTACCTTCTTTATCAATGGTTTAGAAGTTGCCTTTTTTACCGCTTTGGAAACGTGCTTTGTGGCAGCTTTTGCCGGTTTTGCCTGTTTCTTAGAAGCAACAGCAGGTTTCGATTTTTTAGGTGCTGGTTTTACCACTTTTTTGGCAACAGGTTTTTTCTTGGTGGCGGCTGACTTCTTCGCGGGCTTGGGGGCAACCTTTTTTATGCTCTTTGCCATGTTCACGTTCACTTTTTTTGTTTGACAATTACCTCCACCTGAAAATCGTTCACCTCAATGAATGTTGCATCTGTCAGTGAATCAACCAATTCTAAAGTATCGGCTAAAATTTCGGCGCAAATATAGTTTTTAAAATTCATTACAGCCGAATTTATTGCCTCGCTTTGCCTGATGGAAACAGTGATCCGGTCGGTGACGCTCAGGCCCATATCTTTCCTTATTTTCTGGATTTTGTTTACCAGTTCGCGGGCATGTCCTTCTTCCTGCAATGCCGGAGTGATCGTTACATCCAGTGCCACCGTGAGGTCATTCTGATTGGCAACCTGCCAGCCAGGAATATCTTCTGAAATCACTTCCACTTCGGCAAGATTAACCACAACAGCTTCATTATCAAGTATTAATTCTACAAACCCTTCCAATTCCAGCATCTGTATCTGATCCTGATGGAGCGTCAGTAATTGTTCGCTTACGGCTTTCATCTTCTTTCCGAGGCGTGCTCCCAGCAACTTGAAATTGGGTTTTACCTTTTTGGTGACAAGTCCTGAGGTATCTGTTACAAAGTCGAGCTCCTTGACATTCACTTCCGACAAGATCAGTTCCCTGACTCTGAGCATCTGTGCCCTGAATGCATCACCGGAATAGGGGATCATTATCCTGCTCAATGGCTGTCGAACCTTGATATTCACCTTTTTTCGAAGCGATAAAACGAGGGAAGAGATATGCTGTGCCAGTTGCATCCGTTCTTCCAGCTGCTTATCAACGAGGTGTGCCCGGAAGGCTGGAAATGCGGTGAGGTGAACGGATGGTTCAGCCATTCTGCCGGTAACAAGGTTGAGGTTTCTGAACAGCCAGTCGGTGAAAAACGGCGATACCGATGACATGAGTTGCGTAAGTGTTTCCAGGCAGGTATAAAGTGTCTGATATGCCGCAATCTTATCTGCCTCATAATCTCCTTTCCAGAAGCGGCGCCGGCAAAGCCTGACATACCAGTTACTCAGGTGTTCATCAACGAAAGTCTGTATGGCCCTTGCAGCCTTAGTCGGTTCATAATCTTCATAGGCCGATTCCGTTTCTTTCACCAGCGAGTTTAATAAGGAAAGTATCCAGCGATCAATTTCCGGCCTTTCCGCTACGGGAACCTCTTCTTCCCGGTAGGTAAACCCGTCTATATTGGCATAGAGTGCAAAGAAGGCATACGTATTATAGAGTGTGCCAAACAGCTTTCTGCGAACCTCATCAATGCCATTGCTGTCAAACTTCAGGTTATCCCACGGTTGCGCATTGCTGATGAGGTACCAGCGCGTGGCATCTGCGCCATACTGACTCAGTGTTTCAAATGGTTCTACGATATTGCCCAGCCGTTTCGACATTTTGTTGCCGAACTTATCGAGCACCAGTCCATTCGCTATTACATTTTTGAATGCCACCGAATCAAAGAGCATTACAGCAATTACATGCAGGGTGAAAAACCAGCCGCGGGTCTGATCAACTCCTTCGGCAATATAGTCGGCAGGAAAATTTTCCGCAAGCGTCTCCCTATTTTCAAACGGAAAGTGTAACTGAGCATACGGCATAGCACCGGAGTCGAACCAAACGTCGATCAGGTCAGGCACCCGTTTCATGGGCTTGCCGGAAGGTGAGAGCAGTACGATCTCATCCACAAAGGGTTTATGCAAATCAATAACGAGCTTCCCGTCTTCGATCTCCAGCGCCAGCGATTGATTATAACCGGCTGCTTTTGCCTGCTGATAAGCCGTAGTGAGCTCCTCAATAGAACCGATGCAGCATTCTTCCGAACGGTCGTCTGTAATCCAAACCGGAAGCGGCGTACCCCAAAAGCGGGAGCGGGAAAGATTCCAGTCCTGCAGGTTTTCCAGCCAGTTGCCAAACCTGCCCGTACCGGTGGATTCGGGTTTCCAGTTGATCGATTTGTTGAGTTCAATAAGCCGTTCGCGTGCGGCGGTGGTTTTGATAAACCAAGAATCAAGCGGGTAATAAAGTATGGGTTTATCGGTGCGCCAGCAGTGCGGATAGCTGTGCTCGAGCTTTTCTACTTTAAAGGCTTTATTTTCCTGCTTCAGCCTGATGGCGATCCTTTCATCAACAGAAAGGTATTTATCACGTCCCTGCTTTTTCGTTTCCGCTGCCTTCTCTTCATCGGTGAGGTATTGCTCTTTCACAAATTCATTGGCAAAATCTGTTACTTCCGGCACAAACCTTCCGCGCTTGTCTACTAAGGTGAGTGACCCTATGCCATATTTTTTGGCCACGCGAAAATCATCCGCTCCAAAGCTCGGTGCAATATGAACGATACCAGTACCATCTTCTGTGGTAACAAAATCACCCGCAACCACCATTAAGGCTTTGCCTGCTGGCTGTACATAAGGCATGAGTTGCTCATATACGATGCCTTCCAGTTGTTTTCCGGTTACATCACCCAGTACAGCAAATGGAATATCCTTGTTGCCGGGCTGATAGTCATCCCAGTTCAGTGTGGCATTCTTCACCGGAAAATATTTACCGGTGAGCTCTTTGGCAAGAATCAGGATAACTTCTTTGTACGTGTAAGGGTTAAACGTTCTGACCAGTGAATAGGTAATTTTTTCTCCTATGGCCAATGCACAGTTAGAGGGCAATGTCCATGGCGTGGTGGTCCAGGCAAGAAAATAACAGGCGCTGTCGCCGGCCACAAATTTCGACAATGGGCTTTGTGCCAGCGAATCGGGGCTGATCTTGAACTGCGCCACAATGGCCGTATCGCGCAGTGGCTTGTAGGTACCCGGCTGATTGAGTTCGTGGCTGCTGAGGCCGGTGCCGGCTGCCGGTGAATACGGCTGAATGGAATAGCCTTCATACAAATATCCTTTTTCGTGAAACTGTTTCAACAGCCACCAAAGGGTTTCAATGTAATCGGTCTCGAAGGTGATATATGGATGATCAAGATCCAGCCAATAGCCCATCTTCCTGGTCAGGTCTTCCCATACATCTTTATATTTTAAAACTTCCTCTTTGCAGATCCGGTTGTATTCTTCCACCGATATTTTTTTACCGATATCATCTTTGCGGATACCCAGCAGTTTCTCAACAGCCAGTTCAACCGGCAATCCATGCGTATCCCATCCCGCCTTGCGTTTCACTTCAAATCCTTTAAGTGTTTTATAGCGGCAAAACAGATCCTTGATGGTACGGGAAATCACATGGTGAATGCCGGGCCGGCCATTGGCGGATGGCGGGCCATCATAAAAAATATACGGTGTATTTCCTTTGCGGGACGATACACTTTTCTCAAAAATGTGTTCATCGTTCCAGAACTGCAGGATCTCCTTGTCGATACCGGCGAGGTCCAGCGCTTTATACTCAGGATAGGATTTGTTCATATGCAAGTCAATTGTGAATTCAACCATTTATTGGCAGCACTGCCCTTTCCCGCTAAGTGACTGTTGTGTGCTGTATCGTTTTCTCTTCTTCACCTTCCGCATCAGCCCTGCCTTCAACCGTTAACAACCACACAATGATTCATTGAATCCTCAACCCTGTAATACAGTTCCGGCCGGAAGATAAAAAGTGGGCGAAGTTACAAAAAGAAGAGCCGCATGCATGCGAGGATGATGGTGGCTGAGACCATGTAAAACAGATTGCCCAATCAACCATTTTCATCCGCTGTGTGCTGATCCTGCATCTTTGATGCTGAAGTATCAGAAGCTATGTCCAAACAGGCCATCAATGCGGTCATGCCGAATTTATTTCGGTATCTGCCAATGAACTGAAGAGATCCTGATCCCGATCAATCGGAGCAACATGACTACAAGCATTTTGAGACAGCTTCCAGTAACTGCAACCGGCAACATGCCAGTGATGTAATAAAGCATGAGATGTCACGTTCCATTCCTCTGATCATTTCTTTCTATTTTCGCTACCTGATGATAAGAATATTTTTCCTTCTGTTTGTCGTATTCACTGCCGGCTTATGTCACTGTTCGTTTGCTCAGCCACTTGCCCTGGGTCAATGGAAAACCGAACTACCCTATCGCAATGCCATTGGTGTTACGGCCTCGGACAATAAGATTTATTGTGCTACAGAGCTGACGGTGTATGCAGTTGATAAAAGCGACAATTCAATGGAAGCGCTTACTACTGTTACCGGCCTCTCCGATATTCAGTCCAACATTGTGGCATTTGATAAAGCACATAATCAATTAATCATCTGCTATCTCAACAGCAACATTGATATTATTAAAAACGGCCAGGTTATTAATATCTCAGATATCAAGCGCAAGAGTATTGTTGGTGATAAATCCATTTACGGTGTGTATGTGTATGGTGATTATGCCTACCTCAGTTGCGGCTTCGGCATTGTAGTGCTGGATGTTCAGAAGTATGAGATCAAAGACACTTATTTTATTGGCGAGAATGGTGCTAACCTGCAGGTAAATGATCTGACCTGCGACGGCAGTTATTTATATGCAGCAACCACAGCAGGTGTACTTCGCGGGCAGCTTAACGACCCTACCCTGGTTGACTTCAGGAGCTGGTACACTTTTACCACCGCTGATGGTCTAGCGAAAGGCAACTATACAGATATTACCTACTTCAACGGACAGGTATACACTGCAAAGGGTGATACCTTGTTCAGGCAGCAGGATAACACATGGTCTGTCGGTCTTATCCGTCAAGGTTACCCTGTGCGCAAGATGGAACCGGGCAGCACCAGGCTGGTGATGTCGCAAATCGGCAGTTCGGGAACACGGGTGATGACGCTCAATACTTCCGGCGCATTAGATTCGATGTACAGCGGGCAACCTTATCAGGCCATTGAAGACGGCGATGCCTTGTGGATCGCCGATCTTTATGAAGGCCTGAAAAAAGTTTCAAACGACTACACGGAAGTGCTCTATCCTAACGGGCCGAATACGTCGAGCGTATTTGACCTTGCCGTAAACAGTACCACCAACAACCTGTATGTTGCGCCCGGCGGCTACAATGCATCTTATGGGTTTGTCTATAACCGCAGCGGATTTTTTGTACGCATAGATGACGAGTGGTCATCGTACGATGTGAATAATACGCCGATACTGAAGGATTCTTTTGACATTGTTTGCGTAACGGTGAATGCGGCTAATAATCATGCATACTTTGGCAGCCTTTGGCTTGGCATGTTTGAATATGATGATGTGCTGGGCATCGTGAATCAATACACGCAGGAAAACAGCTCACTTACCGGTGCCAATGGCGACATCGCCAGGGTTAAGGTAACCGACATTGCATTCGACCGTTATGGAAATCTGTGGGCGGCCAACTTCGGCTCATTGTCTCCCATCTGTGTAAAAACAACAGACGATAACTGGCTGAGTTTTGAACCCACCTTCCCCATCGATCAGCAATGGGTGTTGCAAATGACTTTTGATCAATACGATCAGGCCTGGTTTGTGCTTCCCCGGCAAGGGCTCATGGTTTTCAATTATGGCAGCGACCTGGAAAACAAGTCAGATGACCAATACAAGAAACTGATTACCGGACCCGGACAGGGCAACCTGCCTTCACAAAATGTGAACTGTGTGGCGACTGATAAGGATGGTAATATCTGGGTGGGCACGGATCAGGGTGTCACAGTTTATTATTGTCCCGGCGATATCTTTTCTGATTATCCCTGCGATGCACAACAGATTGTGATAACCGCTGCCGATGGATACAATGGTTATTTGCTGGGCACAGAAAATGTGAAAAAGATTGCCGTGGATGGCGCCAACAGAAAATGGTTTGCCACCGACAATGGTGTCTGGCTTTTTTCGGAAGACGGCACGCAGGAGATTCTTCATTTTACCACGGAAAACAGCCCGTTGCTTTCCGACTATATTACCGCGCTTGATATTGACAATACAACAGGCGAAGTGTTTATCGGCACTGAAAAGGGTATCATGGTATATCGCAGCGACGCGACTGCCGGTTCTGTAAAAAGCTGTGAGCCGGTTGTGTTTCCTAATCCTGTAAGGGAAAACTATACAGGGCCGATTGCCATCAGCCATGTTGTGAACAATGCGGAAGTGAAAATAACCGATGCGGAAGGCATTCTCATTTATAAAACCAATGCACTCGGCGGGCAGGTGATCTGGGATGGCAATGACTACAATGGCCGGCGTGCAAAAACAGGAGTGTACTTAGTGATGGCGTCGAACGAAGACGGTTCCGTAACCTGCGTCGCCAAGTTGCTGATCGTGAATTAATGGCTGCAGTATTTACTGCCATTCGGCGGAAATATGCTTATCGTAATCAGCAGACAATGAACGGCGGCAGAACCATCTCTTCCGTCGGGCAACACCACACCCTCAGGATGTCATTAACCGCTTGAAGATGCAGATGAAAACAGCTCCCGGAAAAAAATTCCTCACCCCTGCGCAGGCGCTGGAAAAATTGCGAAAGTATTGCACTTACCAGGAACGCTGTCAGCAGGAGGTGCGCTACAAACTGCTGGAATCAGGTCAGCGCGGTATTGCACTGGAGAATATTATCGTTGCCCTGATTGAAGAGAACTTCCTGAATGAAGAAAGATTTGCCGTGGCCTATGCACGGGGAAAATTCAGGATGAAGGGTTGGGGGAAAACAAAAATCAAACAGTCATTAAAGTTTAAGGGTGTGTCTGACTACTGCATCAACAAGGCAATGAAAGAAATTGAAGCGGGTGATTATGAAAAAACATTTATGCAGGAGCTCCAAAAGAAATCGGCGCTGATTAAAGGCGGAACGATGCCCGCCCGGCAGCAGAAGCTTGCTGCACACCTGATACGGAAGGGTTATGAGCCGGAGATGGTGTGGGAAGCGGTGAAAAAAGTTGTTAGAACTTAGTCGTTAGTCGTCAGATCACTAAAGACTAATGAATCAGGACTCACGACTTTTCTACCCTAAAACCAATTTTTTCTTTTGAAAAAATAAACCATCAACCCTGCAATAATAACCATCACGCCAAGCACAGTATAATATCCGTAATTCCAGTCAAGTTCCGGCATCACTCTAAAGTTCATGCCATAAACACCGACGATAAAGGTGAGTGGAATAAAAATGGTGGAAATAATCGTCAGTACTTTCATCACCTCATTCATCTTCAGGCTTAGCGTGCTGAGATAGAGATCCATGATATCTGAAAACAAGTCGCGATAGGTTTCGGTGGTATCAATTACCTGTATGGTATGATCATACAGATCGCGGAAGTAGGGAAGCACTTCGGTTTTGATAAGTTGCATGTCGCCGCGCAACATATAATTGATCACTTCGCGCAGCGGCCAGACCGATTTGCGGAGGTAAATGCCGTTTTGTTTGAGCTCATTGTACCGTTGTAAAAATTCCTTAGTAGGGTTTCCCGACACTTCATCTTCCATGTCTTCGAGTTCGGTTCCCATGGATTCAATGATGATAAAATATTCATCCACAATTTTATCCATCAGGCAATAGGCCAGGTAATCGGAGCCATATTTCCGGATGCGTGAATCAGCGTCCCTGAGCCGTATGCGGATGCTGTCGAAAAGGTCTCCTTCATTTTCCTGGAAAGAGATCACAAAATTTTTGCCCAGCACCAGGCTCACCTGTTCAATATTGAGGTTATGCTTCGCGGTATCGTAGGTCAGCATCTTCAGGATGATGAATGCATAATCCTTATTATCATCGATCTTAGGCCGCGAGTTGGTATTCACCACATCTTCGAGCACAAGCGTACTGATGCCAAAATGTTTCCCCACCTTTTCAATCACTTCCGTACGGTGAATGCCATCCACATTGATCCAGGTGCTGCTGGGCGTATCACGGTATTTGAAACATTCTTCTACGGTCAGCGCCTGTCTCTCTTCAATGAAATTCAGATCGTAATCAATCACGCTGATGTTTACTTGTTCCGTGCGGTCATCACCTACATAGATGATTTTACCCGGCGCCAGTCCGGGCGTCTTTTTATTGGTCTGTGGCTTGCGGAAGGGTTTCTTTCTTTTGTTTTTCAAAGTATAGCATTGTGGCAGAACAAAAGTAGGAGAATTCATTTGTGATGGATGCAGTGACGGCATCAGCCAAAAGATATACGGTATCAGTAAAGGGAGTTATTGAGAGCGCCACAAGCTTAAATATCCATTTCTAAAAGTTAATTACCCGGAAGAGAGCACTTCCTGGCATAGGCGAATCATGTTACCGGCAAATGAACCATCCTCCACCCCTTTTTGTTAACTTTGCTTCCTGTTCCTAAAATCATATCCATGGAAACCGCCCTGAAAATCAAGATAGTGGATGTCTATACTGAGATGACGCCCAACCCGGAAACAATGAAGTTTGTTACCGATGTAATGCTGTTTGCCGGCAGTTCCGCCGATTTTGCCGATGAAGCCAGTGCTAAAGATTCAGCGCTTGCCACGGAACTCTTCGGTTTTCCGTTTGTGAAAGGTGTCTTTATCATGAATAATTTCGTTACGGTTACCAAGACACCGGAATCGGAATGGACAGAGATTATTCCCACCATTCGTGAGTTTGTCAAAAACTACCTTGAAGCGGATAAAGAAGTATTGTCGAAAGACTTCAAGCCATCGAACAGAAATGAGGTGGCGCAGGATGAGTCGGCGGTGATCGGCAAGATAAAAGAGATGCTGGAAAATTATGTAAAGCCGGCAGTAGAAATGGATGGCGGCGCTATTCAGTTCAAATCATTTCATGAAGGAAAAGTAACACTGATGCTGCAGGGTTCCTGCAGCGGCTGTCCTTCTTCCATGATTACTTTGAAAGCCGGTATTGAAGGATTGCTGAAACGCATGGTACCGGAAGTGGAAGAAGTGGTGGCGGAAGCGATGTAATTTATGAATCTCCGGTATACAGATAAATGCAAACAGGCAAGATGCACTGAGTACCTGTTATGGAATCTACTGCTGATTATACAAAAGCTGAAATAAATTCCCCGGTACATTACAGGCCTGCTTAGGAAGTTACATTGTCCACTTCCAGCATCTTTTCCATCACCTCCATTGCCTGGTGCATGTTTCTCACCGATTGAATGGTAAGCAGCATATTCTTTTCCATCTGCCGCATGCTGCATCGATTGGGGTGCCTTAGCACAAATCCCATCACACGCGCAAAAATATCAGAGTCGTAATATGTGGATTCGGGATTTTCCACCGTATAGCATTTCAGGATGCCTTTACGTTGCTGCAGGCGTTCAAATCCAAGTTGCCGCGCGAGTTTACGTAACCTTACGCCATCCAATAATTCCTTCACCTCTTTGGGTACCGGCCCGAAGCGGTCGCGCAGCCGCTGTTCAAACAACTTAAGCCCTTCTTCATCACTAATATTATCCAGCTCTGTATAAAGTGCCAGCCGTTCATTGATATTGGAAACATAGCTGTCGGGGAATAGCATCTCCGCATCCGAATCAATCATACAGTCGCGCACAAACTTTTCTTCCGCTTTTACTTCATCGGCAAATAACTCCCTGAAGTCGGTATGTTTCAATTCACGGATCGCTTCATCGAGGATTTTGTGATAAGTATCATAGCCGATGTCGGCGATAAATCCGCTTTGTTCGCCACCCAATAGATTTCCCGCGCCCCGGATGTCCATGTCGCGCATTGATATCTGGAAACCACTGCCGAGATCAGCGAATTCTTCAATTGTTTTCAGTCGCTTGCGTGCATCGGTGGTAAGCGTTGACAATGGCGGCGTCACGAGATAACAAAACGCTTTTTTATTAGACCGTCCGACACGTCCGCGCAACTGATGCAAATCACTCAATCCGAAATGTTGCGCATCGTTGATGATGATGGTATTGGCGTTGGGAATGTCGAGCCCCGACTCCACAATATTTGTACAAACCAGCACATCATAGCGCCGTTCGATGAAGTCAATCATTTTTTCTTCGAGAATGTGGCCTTCAAGCTGTCCGTGCGCAACGGTGATGTCGGTATCCGGACAAATCTTTTTCAGCATGGCGGAAACTTCACCAATGTCTTTCACACGGTTGTGAATGAAAAAAACCTGTCCGCCACGACTGATTTCAAAATCTATCGCTTCCTTAATCTTATCAGGATCAAATACCATCAGCTCTGTCTCAATCGGTTGCCTGTTGGGCGGTGGCGTATTGATGATGGAGAGGTCGCGCGCGCCGAGCAGTGAGAATTGCAGGGTGCGCGGAATGGGTGTTGCCGTTAAGGTAAGGGTGTCAACATTCGCTTTCAGCTGCCGTAGTTTTTCTTTGGCTGCCACGCCGAATTTTTGTTCTTCATCAATAATCAGCAAGCCCAGGCTCTTGAACTTAACACGCTGACTGATGAGTGCCGAGGTGCCGATGATGATATCAATTTTCCCATCCTGCAGTTTGGTCAGCGTTTCTTTTTGCTGTTTGGCCGACTTGAAACGGTTGATATAATCCACCGTACAGGGAAAATCAGCGAGCCGTTCGCCGAAAGTTTTAAAATGCTGCAAGGCGAGAATGGTGGTGGGAACGAGTACAGCCACCTGCTTACCATCCGCCACGGCTTTGAATGCAGCACGTATGGCCACTTCTGTTTTACCAAATCCCACATCACCGCAGACGAGGCGGTCCATGGGAAATTCTCTTTCCATGTCGCGCTTGATGTCCGTGATGGATTTCATCTGATCGGGCGTGTCTTCATAGATGAAACTTGATTCCAGTTCCGCCTGCATATAGGAATCCGGTGTGAAGGCAAATCCTTTGGTCGCTTTGCGCTTTGCATAAAGCTCAATCAGGTCTTTGGCAATGTCTTTTACCTTCGATTTTGTTTTCCTTTTCAACGCCTCCCAGGCATCCGTTCCCAGTTTATTGATGCGTGGTGGCGTCCCGTCTTTGCCGATGTATTTGCTGATCTTATGCAGCGACTGAATATTGACATACAACAGGTCATTGTCGCGGTACACGATGCGAACGGCCTCCTGCAACTGTCCGTTCACCTCCATCTTTTCCAGTCCGCTGAACACACCCACGCCATGATCAATGTGCGTGACAAAATCGCCGGGGCGCAGCTCCCGCAGCAATTTCACCGTAAGTGATTTGCTTTTTGAAAATCCCTGTTTGAGATGATAGCGGTGATAGCGGTCGAATACCTGGTGATCGGTATAGCAGGCGATTTTCCGTTCTCTGTCAATAAACCCTTCGCGGATAGCGAAAGGAAACGGATGATAAATCACATTGGCCTTCAGGTCGTCGAGAATGGAATCGAGACGGCGGAACTGGTTGGCATTATCAGAAAACAATAAAATATCAATATGTTCATCACGGTACTTTTTCCAGTAGCCGATCAGCAGGTTAAAATTTTTGTTGATGCTTGGCTGTGGTTCCATATTAAACTGCAGCCATTCATCTTTTTCAAAGAAAAACTGCTTGCCGAATTCGATGACGGGAAATTTTTCAAGCGACTGCATCATCGCGGTCTCTTCGGAAAACAATTCTTCCGGCGTGGCCTGTACGATCAGTTCATCTTCATCCGGTAATGTTTCCTTTAAGCGGCCGAGTAATTCACCGGCTGTTTGAAAGCAGGTTTTGATGCGATCGCGGGCAAAGGCCACATCCTGGAACCAAAGCACACTGTCTTCTCCTATAAAATCGAGGAAAGAGATTTTCTCCGCGCCCGAAAAACGGGTTTGAATATTCGGCACAATGGTGACCTGTGCTATTCTCTTCTGCGACAGCTGTGTGAGCGGATCAAATACCCGGATGGATTCCACTTCATCTGTAAATAACTCTATGCGATAGGGTAATTCATTGCCGAAGGAAAAAATATCTATGATGCCTCCGCGGATGGCAAACTGTCCGGGCTCATATACGAAGTCGGTGCGGCTGAAACCGTAGCTGATGAGCATCTCAATCATAAAATCCTCATCCAGCCTTTCATTCATTCTTATCAGAATGGTTGACTTTTTCAAAGCCTGCGTGTTCACCACTTTCTCCATCAATGCTTCCGGGTAAGTAACCAGCAACTCATTCCTGGCGGGTGAATTCGCGATACGGTTCAGCGCTTCCGTCCGCAACTGTACATGGCTGTTGTTGAGCTCATCAAAATGGCCTGGTTTCTTGAAGGCATCCGTCAGATAGAGGACTTCCTTCTTCTCCATAAATTCCTGTAAATCATTTTGGAAATAGGCCGCTTCCTCTTTGTCATTCAGCACAAAAACAAATGGCCTGTTGAGCAGCTGATGCAATGCCGCGGCCACGAGTGAAGCGGATGAACCTGCCAGCCCTTTTAGATGAAGGCGCAGAGGATTCCCTCTTTCTTCCCCCAACAAAATCTTTTGTGTATCTCCGCCTGGCTGCGGATGACTGATAACTGAAGAAGGATGAAACCCGGATGCGATGCCTGTCAACCGCTCATCTGCAACATACTGTTGCAGCAATTCCGACTTATTCACGCGGCGAATTTAAAGCATTGACACCAATGATTTTCACGCTGTATAAAAAAACGAAGAGCAACGATAACAGCAACAAGGACGTGCTGATGAGCAACAGCCATTGCGTGAATGTTGTATCGAACCGGAACTCCACGCGGTGACTGCCGGCAGGCAACAGCACCGACATCATGGAAAAGTTGGCAATCAGCAGATTGGCCGGTTTATTATCCACCATCACCTTCCAGCCCGGGTAAAAGGTTTGCTGCAGGACGAGCAGCGCCATGCGATCAGTATGCACATTCGCCATCAGCCGGTTTGCGGAAAATGAAGTAAGCCGGATATCATACGCCAGTGAATCTGCCGTGAAAGGCGGCAACTGCCGAAGCACGGCATCATTTACCAGCACTGCATGACGGTTAATCAAGCGAACGCTGTCGGATGAGTTCGGCGGAACTTGTAGCAGGGTGCCGCTAATGTAAATGACCGGGCGATCCATCAGTTCCTCACTCACCGGTGAATGATCGAGATCCCGTTTTAGCTTCAGTACAAATGGAGAATAAGCATCTCTTGAAAATTGTTTCCTGAACAGGTTATTATTGAAGTAAGCAGGTGCAAAGCTGCCGTCACCGATATTGGTGGTTTCCGTCGCAGACATGGCATCCCAAAACGGCAGTCCTGCAGGCGTTGCTGATAGTTTTTTATTCAGCTCCCCTGAAGCAAACGGACTCGACATGATGGTGGTGAAGTTGATGCGGGAAGCGATAAATAAATCCAGCAGTAGCAAGAGTGTGACCATGCTATACCAGTTGCGGCTTTGCCATTGCTGTTTTGAAAAAAACACAGCCAACAATGCCAGCAGCAGGATCAGCTGCAGGATTGATTGCCAGACCATGTTGTTCACCGCGCTGCTTTCGCCAAAGAACTTCAGTAATCCGGCGGTGGAAAATGTTCGCGGCGCAAAAAAATTGGTGTTGTAATATACTGCAACGGTGCATAGCAGCAGCAGCAGCAAAATAAAAGTGACGATAAAAATCCGTAGTTTTTTCGATCTCGTAGATTGTTCCGTCATCATTACTGCTGCCGCAGAAAGCAGGCAACCGATGATGGCAAACAAACGGAAGGCTGCCGGAAAGCGAATATGATCGAAGAACGGAACAGTGTCGAAGAGCAATGGCCAAAGCGGAAGCGCATCACCGAAGGCAATCAGCAAAAAGAGGAAGGCCATAATAATGCCGGCACGCACAGCCTTCTGCCTTAAGTACACGATACCCAGCAAGAAAAACAGCAGTGCCGTGAGGCCGATGTAAATATTGGTCATCGAAGTATCGGTTTGGAAGACACCGTTTTGCCCCAACGGAACTGCCGGCAAGAAAAAGGTGACCAGGCTTTGCGGCGTGAAAGCACTGAAGCTGGTATTTCCTCTTACAAGCGCTTCGCCGCGTGTCATGAGCGGTATGCCTTGCAGGAAAGAAAAAATGTACGGGGCTGCAAGTGCTAAGTAAACGGCGAGTGTTGTACCGCTCCATCTCAACAGGTGAGAAACTGCTTTGCTTTTTTTCCGGAAAAAATTACGCGCAAGCTCATACAAAAAATGACCTCCGAGCAGATAGCCGAGGATAATAAGGAAGGCAGGATAGCCGCCTGTTGTAAACAAAAAAAGCGACAATGACATTTTTACACAATCTGAAAAATGCCCGTATAAAACCAGTCTCCTGTAATAGTGGAAGATATAAGGCAGCCAGGCGGCGCTGATGATCCATGAATAATGTTGGGCGTTGTTTACAAAAAAGCCACAAAACTGATATGACCATGACAGCCACAGGCAGATCATCACGGTATATTTCGATCCCCGCAACAAAAGATACATACCGCAACCTGCTATCACTAAGTGCAACAGGTATTCGATATTGATGATTAAAAAATCGTAACCGGCAAAATATCCGGTCAGCCAGGTGACGGGATAAAAAATGCCGCTTTGCGGATCTGCCGCCATTGGCACACCCATTCCTGTATATGGATTCCACCACGGAAACTGGTGCTGCTGCAAACATTCGCCGATGAAATAACGGTACGGCAAAAAATAATCGGCCATGTCATAAGCCATCGCCTGCGCATGCAGCCACAGGGGCCAGAAAATAATAAACGGCATGATCACCAGTAACAGGTAAGGAATGGCGCCGGCTGTCTTTTGATGTAAAGGGAACTTCATGAATGGAATCCGTCATCCTGTGACAGATTGAAGGTACAGGAAGTACCCTGAAAATGAAACCGCCGTTGTACTTTTGAAAATCATCATGCTGCAAAAGACACAAGGCATCGTATTCAGAACCATCAAGTTTTCCGAAACCAGCGTGGTGAGTAAAATCTATACGGAGAAGTTCGGCTTGCAGTCTTATATCGTGAATGGCGTGCGGTCGGCGCGGTCAAGAACACGGGCAAGCCTGCTGCAGTCATTATCGTTGCTCGATATGGAAGTCTATCACCGCGAGCACCGTAACCTGAACCGTATTAAAGAGATGCAGGCGGCGGTTGTCTTCCGGTCAATTCCGTTTAACCTGGTGAAAGGATCTGTTGGCTTGTTCATGATTGAAATACTGGGCAAATGCATACATGAAGAAGAAGCCAATGAACCGTTGTTTCATTTCCTGTTTCAAAAGATAAAGTCGCTTGATGAAAGCGGGTCGGTACCTTCCGGGTTTCTCGTTGAATTTCTGCTGGAACTGTCCGTGTACCTGGGATTTCATCCAAACGGAAGCAGTACGGAGCACGCGCCGTATTTCAACCTGCGCGAAGGCATTTTCATTGCTTCCGGCAACGGGCTGCCGAATACGCTGGATGCACAATTATCGAAAGAACTTTCGCTTTTCATGCAACGCACCGGCGCGGCGCTTCCGGCTGCCATGCGAAGGTTACTGCTGGAGGCGATGTTGCAGTATTATCAATTGCATGTGCCTAATTTCTCTATGCCTAAATCGCTGAAGGTTTTAGAAGAAGTGTTCAGGACAAATTGAATGAACTTCATTAGGCAACCTGATGAAAGCCATGCAAAAGAAGTGATAAGTGTAGTATGCCATTCTAACAATGCAGGCCCCAGCTTTCTTTCCTACCTTAGAAACGTGAAGCAAGTCATCACCCGCACCATCCTCGTCTTATCGCTCGTCAGTTTATTCACTGATATCTCCAGCGAAATGCTGTATCCCGTAATGCCGGTGTTTTTACAATCCATTGGTTTTTCCACGGTATTGATCGGCGTGCTCGAAGGATTGGCCGAAGCCATTGCGGGGCTGAGCAAAATGTATTTTGGAAGACTGTCGGATGAGGCAGGTAAAAGAATGCCGTTTGTGCGACTCGGCTATTTGCTGAGCGCGGTTTCAAAACCGATGCTGTCGCTGTTCACTTTTCCCGTCTGGATATTTACAGCGCGCACAATGGATCGTTTCGGAAAAGGTGTTCGTACCGGTGCAAGAGATGCGCTGCTTTCAGATGAAACGATGCCGGAAAATAAAGGCACGGTATTCGGTTTTCACCGGGCGATGGATACGGCAGGCGCTGCACTGGGCCCTTTGGCGGCTTTAATCTACCTTCATTTTTATCCGGAAGATTATAAAACGCTTTTCCTCCTTGCCTTTGTGCCGGCCATCTTAAGCGTGTTGCTCACGTTTATCATTCAGGAAAAGCAGCAGGTAACGCTCCCCGTAACGCAACGAAGTTCATTTGCGGAAAAATTTTTTTACTGGAAAAAATCACCAGTTGCATTCCGGCAACTTATGATTGGTTTGCTATTTTTCGCACTCATCAACAGCTCTGATGTATTCCTGTTGCTGCGCGCAAAGGAAATTGCAGGAGATGATTCATCCGTATTGCTCGCTTATATTTTTTACAACCTGGTATTCGCATTGTTTGCTTTCCCGGCAGGCAGACTTGCCGATACATTGGGACTGAAGCGCGTGATCATTACCGGCCTTCTGCTGTTTGGCATCGTGTATTCAATGATGGCATTTGCTGAAAGTTATGTTGTGGTGGTGTTTGCATTTTTTCTGTACGGAATATATGCCGCTGCCACGGAAGGTGTTGCCAAAGCATTCATCAGCAACATTGTTCCAAAAACAGCAACAGCATCCGCTATCGGATTTTATGCAGGATGGAATTCCATCTTTGCTTTCATCGCCAGCAGCCTGACCGGATTCATCTGGTATGCTGTTTCACCGGAAGCCGCTTTCCTCGCAAGTGCCGCGGGCAGCCTGCTCGTGGCAGTGTACCTGCTTTCTACAAAATTTTATCCTGCAACAGAAAATGCGTGATGCACCAGGATTCAGCAGTAGCTTATGACTATTGATCAGTCGTGTCGTTTGTCATACGTATATCATGGCGAATAACACTGACCGCTTTCTCATTCAGAAAGGTACAGGCAATGTTGGTATAGGAACATCTGCACCAAACGATAAGGTGGAAATCAATTCAGGCGCTGCTGCGAAAAGCGGATTGAGATTTACGCAACTTTCTGCGGCATCACCTACAACCGCTACCCCAAATGACTTTGATTGCAATAAGTTCCCTGCGGTTGATAGCAGCGGTGAAGTGATCCTGGTTGATAGAACCATTTGCGGTTCTTCTTCGAAATCTGACGGCAGCGATATTGAACATGCTGCACAACAGGCACAGGTGGATGCATTGCAACGCCAGGTGGAAACACTTAAAAATGAAATTGCTGAAATGAAGGCTATGTTTTCAACCGCTCCGGTGAAATCAACGAAGATGACTTCATCTGTCAATAATGTTCAACTCGGCCAGATCGCACCCAATCCTTTCTCTCAAAACGCAACTATCAGCTTCTCCCTTCCGCTGATATTACGGATGCACAATTGCTGATCAATGACCTGAGCGGAAAAACCTTGAAAAGCTATTCTATCCATTCAGGAGCTACACAAGAAGTGATCAATGGCAATGAACTGAGTGCCGGAAGTTATTTGTACTTGATTGCTGTAAATGGCAAAGAGATCGAAAGCAAACAAACGGTGGTTACGCATTAAGTGCACGGGTTAATGGTGATATTCTGCTAACTTTATTAATGATGAAACCGCCTCCTGACCGGGAGGCGGTTTCTTTGATAGTATTCTGTAGTCGGCAAGAAGAGCCGATCAGTAATTTGTTTTTCAATTTAGCCATCATAGATCTACAATATGCTTTTGCAACAAGAAAATACAAGCCGCGAAAACCTTTCCGGGCGTATTGATTTTGCCCAGCAATTAAACCTTCGCTTATCGGTAATTGATGAAGAAAGCAGTAATCATTTCCGGCCAGGTAAACCGCTGACCGATTTGTAACTGACAGCACTTATTGAAAGTACTCGCAAAAGCGGGAAAATATCAATTCAGGATGCTCATCAAATAATTCGAAAGAATTTAAATGCAGATTAAATATGCTATCACTGCATTTATTGCATTAACAGGCATTGTAAATTTTGTTGAAGCAAAAAACACGTCAGGTGTCGGAATCAGATAGTTGGAAAGATATGAAACGCATATGCATCAAAGACTTATTAAGACTGCTGCAATCAAACTTTGTAACAACGTTACATTCCATCGCATGCATTTAAGATGCATTAATTTCAATGATTGGGTAATTGCATTTTCCATGGATGGAGATGACGTTTTAACTCAAGCCATTCTTCATACTTCCAGATTAGTTGATTCGATTCTTTTCGCTGTACTTCTGTATAAAATCTTCAATTAAAGGTTTTTCATTTCCACCCCTTCATACAGCGCATTTCAATCACCGATTTGGTCCACCGCTCATACAAAAAAGCCATCTGGATGAAACGGCGAAGGATGAATTCTAAAATCAAAAATCATTAATCGATATTCGATATTCTCTTCAAATCTACTTTATCTGAAAAAAATTCTATAGGGAAACCTCATCCAGGTTGTATGCCCGAAGTAGTATATTTCCGTAATGCTTCGCCTCCTTTTCCTGGTAAGTTTTTGTTGCTGCTCCGGCAACATCTGCCGCGCGCAGTACGTGTACATGAAGCATTTAACATCCGCCGACGGCTTGCCCAGTAATGTGGTGTATGATGTGCTGCAGGATGATGACGGGTTTATCTGGTTTGCCACGGATCATGGGGTGAGCCGCTTTGACGGAAAACACTTCGTGAATTTTTTAAAAGCCGATGGCATTGCAGATGATGAAATCATCCGGCTCGGAAAAGATCACCTGCAAAGAATCTGGTTTCTTGGCTTCAACGGAAAAGCTTCCTTTTACCTACATGGAAAATTCTACCATGAAGGCAACTCCGCTGTAGCCGCGCAAACACAGTTGAATTCCGTTTTCTGCAAAGTACTGATCTCTAAAAAAGGCACCGTTTACCTTGTTTCCAACAGCGATGGATTTATTGCGGTGAATGGCGACACGGTTGAACGTTACTCCAAAAAAACCCTGCTCGATTTAACCGGCTTCAATTACCTGAACGGTTTAAAGTCAGTGAAGATGGACACGGCCGGTCAGCTTTTGCTTTTTACCGGAGACAGCGCAACTATCTTTAGCCGTGGCAAAGTAACCCCGTCGCCACAACATTATCCTGCAAATATCATTCATGGCTTTATGTTGTCTGACGGCGCCTGTGTGATTTTGGGTGACAATGGTTTCGTGCGCTACAATGGCAATAAAACAGATACGGCATACGGTTTTGAGCAGAATCCCCTGTCTGAATACAACAGCGTGGAAGAAGACGGTAACAACAACCTATGGCTGATGTCGAAGAGCGGAGCGCGGCTGTTCCGCAATAAAATGCTGGATACAGCGCATCAGCTGAAGATTCTGGAAGGCAAATACTGCGGCCATGTTTTTACCGACAGCGAAGGCAATACATGGATTGCTCCCCTGCGTGATGGTGTTTACATGATTCCCTCCGTTGATATCCGGTTTTTGAATCTGCAGGATGGTTTAGTGAATAATGATGCCATCGTGCTGGCCAACCATCCGGAAGGCGCGATCGCCGGATTCTCAAATGGCAATATTCAACTCATCCGTTTCCCCGGCGGGCATATTGTGGTGATGCCTCCCGAAGAAACCGGGGGTTATCCGGTAAATATTTTTCCGGGAGGGAATAACCGCTGGCAATGCATCACCAATAATGAACTGATTTTTACGGATGCACAATTCAGGCCATTGAAAAGGGTAGTGATCGGATGGACAAAATCCGCAGCACAGCTGCGTGATGGATCATTGTTGCTCGGCGGCGGTCAAAAACTATCTATGCTGCATGAAACCCGTTTATCGGTACTGTATCAGTTTCCGCACGATAAGCGAATCTATGCCGTTGCGGCAGACGATGATGGCAAGTTATGGATGGGCACAGAACAAGGATTGTACACGCTGCACGATACGACAATTCAGTATATGGGAGACAAGTTGCCTGCACTTGCCGGCAGAATAAACGATCTCCGGCTGGATGCGACAGGCAGGCTGTGGATTGCATCGGCAGAAAATGGTTTGCTGATGCTTGAAAACGAGCATCTGCAGATCATGACAGCGCCGGAAGAAAAAATTTCTGCGCGAAACATTTTTGTCGACGATGACCATGTGGTGTATGCCGGAACAGATGCCGGCCTTATCATGCTGAAAGAAATGGAGAACGGCCGCTTTCAGATTACACGGTTCAGGAAACAGGATGGTCTTCCTTCAGAGAAAATAAATGCGCTCCTCGTAAAAGACGGGATGATATGGATAGCGACGGATGAAGGCCTGCAGATTTTTCCCGTTAACAGCAAACTGAAAAAAATTGAAAGTGTCCCGATCTACCTTTCTTCATTCACGGTAAACAGCATGCCTGTCACGATAGCTCCGGACCTGGAATTTGATTCCCGGCAAAACAATATGCAGTTATCTTTTTCAGGCATCAGTTTCCGGGAAGCCGACGCCGTTACATACCGTTACAAGTTACGCGAGAATGATGGCGGCTGGCAATACACAACAAATTCCACTTTGGACTTACCGGCTTTGCCTGCCGGAAAATACCATGTTACAGTACAGGCGGCTACAACAACAGATAACTGGTCGAAGCAGCCATTGCAACTCACCTTCACCATTCAACTGCCATTCTGGAAGACGAACCTGTTTTATGCATTGATCATTTTCCTGTTTGCAGCAAGCGGTGTACTGCTGTTTCGCTACCGTTATACACTCAAATTGCAGAAGGAAGAACAGAAAAGAAAATCCATTGAAGCGGAACTTGCAGCATTGCGGTCGCAGATGAATCCGCATTTTATATTCAACTCGCTCAACGCGATCCAGGATTTTATCTTTCAGCACAAAACGGAAGAAGCCAATGAGTACCTGGCAAAATTTGCAAAGCTGATCCGCGCTGTTTTGCAGCAATCACGCAAAAAAACAGTCACCGTTGATGAAGAATGCGAGTTGCTGAAAACCTATCTTGAGTTGGAATCACTGCGTTTCAATTGTTCCTTCGACTGGGAGATTATCACCGGCAGTGAAATGGATACCGATGAACTGATGATTCCATCCATGCTGCTGCAACCGGTGGTGGAAAATTCCATACGGCATGGATTCAAGAACCTGCAGCGCAAGGGAAAGCTTTCGATCCGCTTTATGAAGGAAGGTGATGATATCTGCTGTGAGATCACCGACAATGGTACCGGCCGTGTTACCGAGAAAAATGGTAAAGGCAGTTCACTGGCGATGGCCATCATAGAGGAACGTATAAAAATTCTCAATCAGTCATTGCAATGGCCCTGTACCATGGAGGTTTTTGATCTCCATGATGGCGGAAATCCTGCAGGGCTAAAGACGGTTTTCAGGTTTCCCTTATCCATTGGGTCATGAAGCTTTTGGACAAACTTATACGCCCCGTAATTTCAAATTTCCTTTTTGCCTGCCAACTCCATTAATAATTAAACTATATTTCATGCGCTTCAAAAATCCCTGCAGATGTTCTCCTTTATTATTGTGGAAGACGAAGAGCATGGCGCAAATGTATTGTTGCAGATTATGATGCTGCATTTTCCCGCTATGCAGTTTAATGGCAGGGCCGCCGGCGTCGGCGAAGCGATAGCACTCATCAAAGAAAAAAAACCAGACCTGGTTTTCCTCGATGCGGAGTTGTCGGACGGCACCGGCCTTGATGTCTTAAGGCACTTTGATCAGCGGCCGTTCAAAACGATCTTCACCACGGCATATGATCATTATGCCTTGCCTGCCATCAAATTTTCTGCCGTTGACTTTCTGCTAAAACCCATCAGCATCGAAGAAACTAAATCGGCGGTAGAAAAAGCCATGCAGCAGTCGCAGACCGAGCGGATCGATCAGCTGGTGAAGACGCCGGAAAGCGGCGCTTTGAAACGCCTGGCGCTGCCTACGCTGGAAGGATTTGCATTTGTTGATATAAGCGATCTTGTTTTTCTGTCGGCGGAAGGAAGTTATACAGTCCTGCACACCACCGATGGACAGAAACATGTTGTTTCCAGGCCCTTGAAAGAATATGAAGAGTTGCTGGAGCCGCTGGGCTTTTTCAGGATTCACCACAGCCACATCGTACGGCTTCATCAGATCAGCAAGTATGTAAAAGGCAGCGGAGGATATGTTGTCATGAAAAACGGCAAATCACTCGATGTGTCGGCAAGACGAAAGGATGATTTTCTGAAGAAGCTGACAGAGATGTAAGCGCGCGCCGGCTTCCTGCTGATTATCTTCATTTACCTGTTCAATCCGCCGGTATTCCCTGGCGGGCAAACCGCTATTGATGACAGCCATCCGGCCCTGATTACACTTACCTGTCTAACGCAGACACTTATCAGCTAAAGCCCGACATATATGAGTTACGGCTTTTGCTACGTACGCTGTCCACGTATTTTTATTTTTCTGATGAAAGAACCGAAAATAATCATTGATCATGACGGTAATGAAAACTGGGAAACCTATCAACCTGAGGTGGCGCTGATTTCCATGAAAGAATACATTCAGATTCGATTCACCAAGAAAACCGCGGATGCCGTGAATATTTACAAACGTAAATCAGCAAGTGAATCCTGGGAATTTATTGCCACGGCTGTCAACTCACCATTTGACGATCATGAATCGGAGGAGACCTGGGAATACAGGATTCGCGGCGTCAGAGACAGCCGTGAAGTAGGGCTGCCGGTAGTGCTCGCATACCATTCACACAATCATTCAGCATAAAAAATTTTACAAACCCCAAATTCCAACAGTATGAAAAAATTTTTCCTACGGCTTACAGCTGCTATCATTGTTTTGATAAGTGCCCAGCAATTCAGCGCGGCACAATATGTAGCCAAGATCACACAAAATCCGACCTATCCCTGCGATGCCGGATCAGTGGGTGGTGGCACCGGGCAGGATTGTATCCATGTTTGCCTGGGTGATACTGTTGATTATACTACGGATGGGCAGGGCATTGATATCAAATGGAACATCAATGGCGATGGAACCATACTGAGCGGACAGGGAACACAGACCATAACCGTGGCCTGGAATTCACCGGGCACCTACCAGGTGATTGTAGTGATACAAGGCCCCGACGGCAATCCAACCGTTGCACACTTATGTGTGATTGTAGAACCCGGCGTCACGGCTGTCATTGGTTATGACCCCGGCCTTACGATCGTAAACGGCTGCATCAAAATCTGCAACAACACCACCATCAATTTTAACAGCACAGGATCCTATGCCAACATTGTAAGCAGCGACTGGGACTTCGGTGATGGCTTCACCACCACCACTACAGGAAGCACCATAAGTCATACATACACGACACCCGGCACTTATACTGTTATGCTGACTGCCCACAGTGCGTGCTGCAGCGATACTGCGCAATACTGTGTTACTGTCGACTCTTCTTCGGGGCCCGATATTTTTTGCATCTCACCGGTATGTGGCGGCACACAAGGTGTGCAATACTGTACCAATGCCGTTTGCAGTACCTATAGCTGGTCTATCCTCGGAGGCACCGGCACCATACAGGGGCCCAGCAATGCAACCTGTGTGACGGTAAACTGGGGAGCAGGCCCTGCAGGATCTCTTTCACTTGCCACCACGCTGTGCACTCCGGCCACTTGCCCTGTTGCAACTGTTGCAACGATACCCATCATGCCCAACGGGCCTTTTACCATTAACGGTCCCACTATTGTTTGTTCTCCCGCAACCAACACCTATTCGGCACCTATCATTCCAGGCGCACAATACACCTGGACGCTGACAGAACCTTGCACCAATAACACCACTACGTTACCGTCCGGCTCACCGGCTTATTTACAGACCATCAACTTCCCTTGTGTAGGCACGTATGTACTCACCTGTCACATGAGTAATGATGTGCTGGAGTGCGAAGGAGATGGAATCATCACCATCAATGTGCTGGATAAGTACAGCATCTCCGGACCGGATTCCGTGTGCGAAAATACCAGTGGCACTTTTTCAGCTTTGCAGAATTTTTTGCCTTTCAATTGTGACTGGACGACATCTCCATCCGTTGGCACCGTGCTGAACAGCCCGAATGCATCCTTGAATTTTACGACAGCAGGAACATACGTTATTACAGCGGTGCCCTCCGTCCCGAACACTGCATGCAACCCGCCACAGACATTAACGGTGGTGGTAATGCCCGCACCTTTACAGGCTACCATCACACCAAATCCGACCGTTTGCCCGGGAACACCTTATAACTACACGGCAGCGGGTTCAGGTCCCGGCGTCACCTATAACTGGACTTCAACGGGAGGAATAACCTTTGGCAATGCATCCGCCAATCCGGTAACAGCCAATATCCCGAATACATTTTCTACCGGCACCATAACCGTAACTCCGGTGAGTTCAATTGGCTGTGCAGGTCCATCCACCACCATCACGGTGAATGGATATTCCACTCCATCGCCCACCATCACCGGCCCGTCTTCTGCCTGTCCTGATGTGAATACTACCTACAACATTGCACTCTCTTATCCAGGCAGTTCAACGGTTAACATCACCATCTCACCAGCCAATGCCGGCGTGATTGTGAATCAGACCACCACCACGGTTGATATCAAGTGGTTTGTCATCAGTCCGCCCAATGCCACAATCACCATAACAGAAACAATTTGTGGCAACCTGACCGGCACTTTCACAACACCGCTCATCAATATTCTGCCATTGCCTACACCTACTGCTGCCGCTTCCGGCGGTTGCACTGGAAGCAATGTCACGCTCACTGCTACGGGCGGTACCAGCTATGCATGGTTTCTCGCCAATGGCATTCCCGTTGGATCGGGCAGTCCGTTATCTACGCCTTATGTAGCGCCCGGAAATTATTATGTTGTTGCCACCGGGGCGAATGGTTGCTCGAAAATAGCCTATGCATTAGCAGCCGCATTTCCGGAACCAACCGTTTCAAATCCTTTAGGCCCTGCAACCGGGTCATGCGATCCGTTGACCGGACTTTTCAGCCCTGCCGTTACGCTGCAAACAGTAAATGGCCCTTATACATTTTTATGGTCGAATGGCAGCACCACTTATTCGACCGCTGTAACCACGCCCGGCACCTATACCGTTACCGTTACTTCTGCCAATGGTTGCATAAAAACGCAAACGCATACAGTCCTTTGCGGATGCGGAGCACCATGTCCTACCTGTGTGGATGGCGGCAATTGTGACATCGTAACCGGAGACCTGTTATCGCCCGCAACGCTTACCTCACCGGCAGCGGTTAGTTACACGTGGAGCCCTGGTGGACAAACTACACAGACGATCAGTACTGTTGTTCCGGGACTTTATTCCGTTACTGTTCCTAATCCGGGCAACCTGGCTTGCCCGACGTCTACGTATTCATTTTATGTGCATTGCACTAATGATGTTTGTCCTTACAGCGGAAATCCGGTGTGTACGGCAAATCCGCCAACGGTAACACAAGGCGTTCCCATCTGCAATGATTTCACTTTTGTGACCAATAGCAATTGCGCGGGTACTGCGGTATGGAACTTTGGAGATGGTTCACCCGGCGCATCAGGAAATACGGTAATGCATACCTATTCACAGGTGGGCACCTACCAGGTGTGCTATACTTTCGGCGGTAATCCGCCCTGCGATCCGGGTGCAACAGCCTGTACGAACGTGACGGTGCCTGTTGCTGCCAACTTCAGTACGCTGGTGAACTGTTCCACCGTTCAGTTTACCGATCTCTCCACTTTCCTTTCAGGCTCCATCAGCGGATGGTTCTGGCAGTTCGGTGATCCCGGCAGCAATACTTCAACTTTGCAAAATCCTTCCTTCACCTATCCAAACGGCGGCGTTTACCTCGTGACACTCACCGTCACTGTCGGCCTCTGCCAGGCAAAGATTACTATTCCGGTAACCATCAATGCGCCGAACATTGCTGCAAATTTTGTAACGAGTGCCTGCAATGCGCCGGTGCAGTTTTCCGGCTTCGACCTGGGTTCCAGTCCGCCCATCGTGAGCTGGAACTGGAACTTTGGCGATGGCAGCTTTTCAACCGTTTCGAGTCCATCACATACTTTCCCGCCTCCAGGTCCGCTTTCGTATAATGTGACGGTAACAGCTACCAGTGGTGCAGGCTGCACGACTACAGCTTCCGGAACGGTAAATATTAATATTCCGCCGCCGCCATTCAACCTGCTATACAATTCACCGGATTGTGGTTTTGTATTGCTCGATGCCGGGCCGGGTTATGCCTCGTATCAATGGTACCTGAACGGAACAGCGCTCAGCGGCGAAACTTCTCCAATGCACCTGGCAATCGTTTCCGGTAACTACTATTGCGTGGTGACTGATATGAATGGTTGTATCATTCAAAGCAACATCGCTTCAATTGTGGTGAATCCTTTACCTGTCCTGACACTTTCGGCAAGCCCGCAGCCTTTGTGCTCGGGTCAGCCAATAACGCTCAGCTCAGGGCTTGGTGCGGGATATACCGTGAAGTGGTATGATAACACCTTTACATACCTGGCTACCGGTTCCACTTATTCACCGGGTATGCTGCCGGCAGGAACCTACACTTTCAATGCGATTGCTGAAGATAACGTTACAATGTGCCAGTCGAACGCTGCCATTACAATCACCGTTAACCCATCACCGTCTGTTACCATTTCCAATTCCAGTCCCGGTGGTATTTGCGCACCTAACGGCGTAACACTTACGGCTACTGGTCTGCCCCCAAGCGTAAATTATGCATGGAGCACCGGCGCCATCACCACTGCTATTACCGTATACAGCAGTGGGCTCTATACGGTAACCGTTACAGATCCTGCAAGCGGTTGTATGGCAACGGCCAGTGATAATGTAGTCATCTTTCCGCTACCTGACCTGAGCCTGCTGCCGATTGGCTGCGATTCAGGTTGTATCAGCCCTGTGGCAGATACCATTCATGGACCTCCCGGGATGATTATGTATGACTGGCAGATCAATGGCGTGAACGTCAGCAATCTTCAGGATCTTGGATTGAATCCAGGCAACATGCCCAACTACGGAGTTGCTTATGTAATAAAACTGATTGCCACTACGCCCTATGGCTGTGTCGACAGCACCAGCTTTGAATATACACCAAGAAGCTGTGACTCATCACACTGCTACGAGATGACCGACACGATCTGGTGTAACCTTGATGGAACCTATTCTTTCCAGCTGAATGTCAACAACCTCAATGCAACGCAGTCAGCTTCCATCATGCTGAATAATTTCACGTCACCGTTCATGGTAAACGGACTGAGTTATTATTACCAGTTCCTCAATCTTCCGCCAAACAGCTCAAGCGGTTGGTTCCCTGCCACTCCACTGATACTGAGTTTGCCGCCCAATTCGCCGGTACCCGCGGAATTCTGCCTGCATTCCATCATGATCTATGGTGATACCTGTTGCTACGATTCTATCTGCATCCCCATTCCGGATTGTGTGCCGTGTGATAACATCAGCATCAGTTCAACCGATGAAGATTCATCCTGCTGCAAAACCGTATCGTTGTATAACAATTACAACGGAGGGTATTTTTCAGGAATACAGGTTACGCCAATTACCGTGGGCGCCACAATTGGGTCCACGTACCTGGGAGGCGCTTATACGGGATCATGGAATTCTCCGGTGAATAATGCTTCGACGGTGATTTATGAGCCGAATGTTGGTTTCATTCCTACCGGGAATACGCCCGGACTGTTCACGATGTGCCTGTCACTGGCTCCCGGAACGCCTTCACCGCAGATTGTGGTGCTGAACTGGCTGACCCCAAATTCCATGGGCGACGATAGCATTGCCTGTTCCGATACCCTTAAATTCTACTGCATCTCAGAACCACTGAATCCATGTGGCACGGTAGAAGATACTATCATCTGCCTGGGCGACGGAACGTACCAATACAGCTTTACGCTCACGAATAACAGCCCTAATCCGATCAGCCAGGCCGTGATTGATTACATGAACCCAACAGGAATGCTCAACAACTTCCCGCTGGTATTCTTCTACCCGCCGCTTGCGCCCGGAGGCAGCTACACACAGACCTTTACCTTTAATACTGCATTACCCGCCGGCTCTGTTATATGCTACCATATCACTTTACTTGACAGCATCGGTTGCTGTTGCCATGCCGTAGATACCGTATGCTTTACTATACCGGATTGCGATGTGTCCTGCGCCTGTGGCCATTGGGATGATATTTTTGAGATTCATGTTGACCCTGTTCCCGCCGGATCATCCAATACACAGCTCATTGAATGCGGGGCTATGCTTACTAACCTGATGCCCGGTGCTGCTATCAGTTTCGTAACACCAATGTATTTCTGCACCGGCAACGATGCCACCTGTACCTCCAATATATCGTGGAACATTGCAGGTGCATCGCCTTCATCCGGAACAGGATTGCCTGTCTTTACACTGAATACAGCCGGCACGTATGTTCTTAAATTGTATGCATCCTGCGGAGGCAATATCTGCGATTCCTGTACGATTACATTTGTAGTGGAAGAGCCATGTGCCTGCGGTCACTGGTCAACATTTACTGCCGATATAGTAGCCGGTGGCATCACAAGCACGGGTGTTATGTATTGCGGCGCTCAGTTTGACCAGGTGCTAACGGGAACAAGCTATAACTTCACTTCCGGCGGATTTGGCTGCAACGGTGATCCCGCTGTCTGCCAGTCGCAAATTACATGGAGCCTGCCCGGTGCCATTCCTTCATCAGGAACAGGGTTGCCATCATTTACGTTTAATGCCGCCGGCAGCTACACGCTGCAACTGTATGGCTATTGCGGTGGTAACCTCTGCGACAGTTGTTCAATGACCTTCTATGTAACGGAAGACTGTAATTGCGGCGCGTGGGCTCCGTTTGATGTTACCACGAGTAATGTGTCTTACATCAATCAGGCATGTGGAACAACCTATAACTCGAAGTTAGGATTTCCGATTACCGTAGGCGGCGCCTATACCTGCCAGGGCGGGCCGGCCTGCAATGCATCCTATTCATGGGTGATAAACAAAGGAACAGTGCTCATTCAGAGCGGCACCTCGCTGCCGGTAACATTCACACCGGTAACAACAGGCAGCTATTCTGTAGTGATCACGGCTACCTGCAACGGTCAGTCATGCGGTACCTGCACCTTTACCTTCAAGGTGAAGAACCCCGCACTTGCTTTCGGAACACCGGCTGATGGCAGCGGTGAAAAGGCAGTGATTGAAACCGTGCAGCTTAAGGCAACGCCTAACCCGGCTCGCGGCATAGTGACGCTGCACATCACATCAACTGATACGGAAAGCGGTGTCATTGGCTGGTATGATGGATTAGGTATTGCACGTAAGCAAATCAGCGCATCATGGACCGGTCCTGAAACAGATATTGAGATGGATGTAAGCGACCTTGCGGAAGGAATCTATTTCGTGAGGTTCAATGGAACAGGAGGCAGTGGATTAACGAAGGTGATAATCATGCGATGATGAATATGCTTCACTGAATTAACCCCTCCTGTCGCTTCGGCAGGAGGGTTTTTTTATCCCTAAAGGAAAGTCATAAATCTGCTTTGCGGAGTATAAATTTCCGGTTAACGATAATTCATCCGCTGCTTCAGGCATATTTTTCAGCCATACAATTCAAGGCGCACCTGTTTGTCTTCATATCCCATGGCAATAATCCGGCGGCGCGCTTCATCAACCATGTTCTTCCATCCACATAAATAAAACTGTGCGGGCCGCTTATCGGAGAACAATGATTCATACACTTCATGTACATATCCTTTATGGCCGGTGAATGCCGCTGTTTCCCTGCTGAGGGCGATATGATAGTGGAACCCCTCCACTTTTTGTTGTAACACTTCCAGTTCTTCGCGATAGAGCAGGTCTTTCAGGAAGCGTGAGCCAAAAATCAAGTGCATCTCTTTATGCGCCCGCGGGTGATTTTCGAGGTCGAGCAGCATGGAACGAAAAGGAGCAATGCCCGTGCCGGTGGCAATCAGGCACAGGTCTTCTTTCATCTCCGGTGGTAGAATAAAATTGCCGGCAGGGCCTTTAAATAATAATGCAGAACCTTTATGAAGCTCTTTCCATAAATAGTTAGTGCCCAGTCCGTGGGGAGCATGCACAATCAGCAATTCAAAACAATTACTGCCATCAGGCGTTGAAGCTATCGAGTAACTGCGCCAGCGATGATTTTTTTTATGATGTATTGGCAAGTCAACGGTAATAAACTGCCCGGGAATGAAATCAAAGACCTCCAGCTCCGGCACTTTGAAAAAGAATCGCTTTGTGTTTTCAGTAACGTCAGTGATACCCGTCACCACGGCGGTATACCATTTATCCAATGCCATATCCAGTCACTTTTTATGATAATAGCAGATAACTGTATTTCGCGAAAGAATGTTCACTTTGGAAAGCCGGGAATATGATTAAGCAGGCTAACCCGCTTTGTTTTCAAAATACGGTATTTCATCATGCGGCTGCTTTTCCTGCTGCAGCCAATAGGCCAGCGTTACGATGTGGCCGCTTTCCGTTTTCAGCGATCGTCCAAAAACAGCATTCGTGGCATTAAACATCACATCCGTTACGCCGATGGTATATGTTTCGGGTGGTGAAGGCTGCGTTGGCAATGCCTCGCCGGAATTTGCGGCCGTTACAGGAACATCGGTGGCAGCTGCCGGTTTTGCGGCGGCGGCTTTGGGCGGAGGAGATTTAACCACAACTACTGCATAACCATTGAAGGCCAGCAGGTCCTTTAAAAAGGAAATGCGCGCAGGGGCGGCATTCTTTTCCACTATAGCGCATTTCACACCTTCCAGATCTTCAAACTCATGGTTTTTATTGATGGCCATCTGTCGCTTTCATTAAAAGGTGGGGCTCAATGCATAAATGTAATCATACAATGTTGTAGAGAATCCGATCGTCAGCAGGCCTGCCACGCATAGCAACAATGATATTTGAGGCAGCATACTGATCTCCAGTTTCTGAAGCGGTGTTTCATTGGTATCCATGAACATCGCTTTCACAATGCGCAGGTAATAATAAAGTGAAACCACCATGTTCAGTGCGGCAATTGTTATCAGCAGATAATTTCCTTTTCCCGCACCGGCCATCAAAAGAAAAAACTTTCCGAAAAACCCGGCCGTGGGTGGAATTCCCGCCAGCGAAAAAAGAGAAAGCGTAAGCACCAGTGCCGGCCACGGATTTGAATGATACAGGCCACGATAATCTTCCACACTTTCCTTTCCCGTTTTGGAAGCTATCAGCGTTACTACACCAAAAGCACCCAGATTGGAGAAAATGTAAATCATGATGAAGTAGATGACCGATGCCGTTGCTTCCTGCGAGCTGCCCGACAAGCCGATCAATATAAATCCCACTTGTGCAACAGATGAAAAAGCAAGGAATCGTTTGAGGTTGTTTTGTCGGATGGCGAAGAGATTTCCCGTAATCATGGTAAGCACAGCAAGCAGGAACAACATATTATACCAGGTTGCTGCCAATGGCTTAAATACAATATAGAGCACGGATGCCATCACAAAAAACATCGCACCTTTCGATATCACAGACAAATATGCCGTAACTGACACGGGTGATCCCTCATAAACATCGGCTGTCCACAGATGAAATGGTACCGCCGATATTTTAAATCCAAAACCCGCCAGTAACAGAATGAAGGACAACAATTGCAACGGGCTTCCGGTCAGGGCACCGGAAATCGCTGCAAAATTCAATGTGCCGGTAGTGCCGTAAAGGAGGGAAATGCCAAACAATAACATTCCGGAAGAGAATGCCGACGACATGATAAACTTCATAGCCGCTTCAGAAGAACGCCTTTTTTCAAGATCGAAATTGGAAAGCGCGGTTAATGGAATGGCCGACAGTTCAAGCCCGAGATAAAACATCAGCAGGTTATTGCTTGAAATCATGAAGAACATACCAACCAGCGTGGACAGCAGTAACAGGTAAAATTCACTTACGTGCTCGTGTTTCTTCAGCCAGTCATAAGTCTGCAGGGAAATAAGCAGGGTGCCAAGGTTGAGCAGGCTTTTTTCAAATGCAATCAGTGTCCCCGTAGTAAACATACCGCCGAAGAGTGATCCGGTTCTGTTGAAAAAACAACCGGCAATGAAATTCAGCAGCAGTAATATATTAACCAGGCGCAACAGGCTTTCGTTTTTCATCTCATCACTGCTGATCTTAATAATGAGCAGGATGAACATGATGACCAATACGATCAGCTCTGATTTCATTAAAATAAAAAACTCCTCCATCAAGATGTTCCTGTTTGAATGACAGTCAACTTATGATTACCTATTTCAAAACCGGGTTCGAAATGTGCCTCTGTATGATTGATTTCATACCCTGCTGAATTTTTCTCCACATGAAAAATATCACTCCGTACTTTTTTCATTTCAGCATCACCGTTCTTCCCAAACTATGCATGATCTCTTCTGCGCCGGGCTGAATCAGGTCGTTCAGCCAAAACGGCGCAACGCCTATAACAACAATTCCTGCCAGCAGCACTACTGCGGCAAGCTTTTCATTCCAGTCTGCATCGCCCAGCACAAGGAATTCTTTATTGACCAATGGCCCCATGATTGCTGATCCAACGGCACGCAAAATGTAAACTGCTGTTACAACGATGGATGCGCAGGCAAGCACCGTTGCAATACGGTAAAAGACATCCGCCCTTTGCCATGATCCCATGAATACTGTCATCTCTGCCACAAAGCCGCTGAAACCCGGTAGCCCGAGAGAACAAAGTCCTGCCAGGACAAACACCGTAGAAATGAAAGGCATGATCTTCATCACGCCACCCAATTGTGAAACCATCCGTGTATGCGTCCTGGAATATATCATCCCGATGGCAGCAAAGAAAAGGGCTGTCATTAATCCATGAGAAACCATTTGCATCACAGCACCGGTGATGGCGGTCTGCGTAAGCATGCCGATACCAAGTAACACGAAGCCGCAATGACTAACCGAAGAGTACGCGTTGATATACTTAAGATCCGTTTGCATCATGGTGGCGAAGGCGCCATAGATGATGGCTATGGTGGCAAGCAAAACAATGAGCCATGAATATTCCTGTGCTGCCTGCGGCATAAGATAGGTGGCCACACGCAGGCAGCCATATCCACCCAGCTTCATGGAAATGCCTGCAAGGAACATGGATGCTGCCGTAGGTGCTGAAGAGTGGCCATCGGGCACCCATGTATGAAAAGGAAACAAAGCCGTGAATATGCCGAAGCCCACGAATGCAAATGGAAAAAAGATGCGCTGCGTTTCGATCGGAATATTCATTTGGGAAATCTGAATCAAATCGAAACTGTATGATCCACCTGCTGCTGCCGTGCTGTAGTATAATCCAAGCAACCCTACCAGCACCAGTGCGGAACCACCCATGAGCATCAATGCAAGTTTCATGGCACTGTATGTTTTCTTCCCGCTGCCCCATATACCAATCAGGAGAAACTTTGGTATCACGGCCACTTCGAGAAAGAAAAACAGGGTAAAGAGATCCAGCGAAATAAAAAATCCATATGCTCCCGCGGCGAGCAGGGTGAGGAGGAAAAAAAATTCGCGGCTCATCGTCTCTTCCCTCCATGAAACCAGGATGCCGGCAAATACTACAAAAGCCGTCAGCAGTATCATGGCGATGGAAATGCCGTCAACACCCAAATGGAAGTTGATATGCAGCGGTGCAAACCACGCATAGCTTGATTGAAAAAGCATTTGTCCGGTATTGCCTGCAGCCCTTTCCTTCCAGTATAAGTACAGCAGGATTTTAGCGGCGGCTATTTGTAACGTGGCGCCGGCAAGGGCAATTATTCTCACCTGCTTAAGTCCTTTGCCAAAAAGTATTCCCAGCAATGTCAGCAGCGGCAATATCAGGAGCAGTGAAAGATTCATGGACAACAGGCAAAATTTGCTCTGGCAAAATAAGAAAGGCGAATTGAATTTGACTCATTAATTTATGAATGCATTGTCATTGCAAAATGCTTGCATTCACCGGCGATACTGATTTGTCTCCGATAATTTCGATCACACTCGTTTCTTTCTTAATATGAAAAAAATGCGGGTAACTATATCTGCAGAACGGTGCACCTGTACAGCATCGTTTTCATTTGCCATGGTTACATGCCTGGATAAACCCGCCGGTGTATCAAAATGATTTTATTCCACTGTCGGTAAAAAGAAATCAATTTTGGAATGGCAGTAATGATTCCTGCTATCACGATTCCTCGTATTTTAGCCAATAGCCGAACAGGTCTTGTGGTGCTTTCTCTGCTTATGACATTTCAATTCTTTTGCATGAACCGGTTATTGTTATTGCTCCTTCTTGTTGAATCTGGCATTGCATACGCTCAATTCGAGAATATTAAAATTGATGATAGCGGCGGGCCCGAAGAACCAAGCATTTGCATCAATCCGAAAAACACGAACAACATTGTGGCCGGTGCGAATATCAATTACGTGTATCAATCGCTTGACGGCGGATTAACCTGGGAAAAAGATGCACTGGAATCGCCCTATGGCGTATGGGGCGATCCCTGCGTGTTCGCCGATACCGGCGGTGTTTTTTATTTCATCCATCTTTCCAATCCGCCAAACGGAAACTGGATCGACCGCATCGTCTGCCAGCGGTCTGTCAACCAGGGCACTTCATGGTCGGGAGGAAGCTATACGGGTTTAAATAGCAACAAAGCGCAGGACAAGGCATGGGCCACCGTTGACCGTACTACCAATACCATTTATGTTACCTGGACACAATTTGATGAGTATGGCAGCGCCAACCCCAACGACAGCTCTGTCATTCTCTTTTCAAAATCAACTGACCATGCTTCCACATGGAGCACGCCGGTCCGCATCAGCAACATTGCCGGGGACTGCCTCGATGGCGACAACACAGCCGAAGGCGCAGTGCCTGCCATAGGTGCCAATGGCGAAATTTATGTTTGCTGGTCAAACCGCGACACGCTCTATTTCGACAGGTCACTCGACGGTGGCACCACCTGGCTGGATGATGATATTGTGGTAGCGGATCAGCCGGGCGGATGGGATTATTTTATTCCGGGCATGTTGCGTTGCAATGGATTGCCGGTTACTGAAACGGATTTGAGCAACGGTCCTTATCATGGAACTATTTATGTCAACTGGACCGATCAGCGCAATGGTACCGACAATACCGATGTGTGGTTATCGAAATCCGGTGACGGAGGATCGACATGGAGCGCACCATTCAAAGTGAATGATGATGCATTTGCCAAGCACCAGTTTCTTACATGGATGGATATTGATCAGTCAACCGGTTTTATTTACGTTATCTTCTATGACCGCCGCAACTATGTCGATCAGTCAACTGATGTGTACCTGGCATATTCAACTGATGGCGGCACAACGTTCACCAATCAAAAAATCAGCGAACAACCCTTTCAGCTCACCACCGATGTCTTCTTTGGCGATTATACCAACATCAGTGTCTGCGATGGAAAAATTGCGCCGATATGGACGCGGCAGGATGGTATCTCCACCTCCGTTTGGACAGCCATGGTGGATATTGCCACGCTCGCAGAAACTACAACAGCGCCGGAAGCCAGTCACTTCACCCTCTATCAAAACTATCCGAATCCATTCAGCGGACAGACCACCCTGGAAGTGAACATTACCCGGCCGGGAATTTACTCACTTACACTGTATGATTTGTTTGGAAAAAAAGTTGCTGAAATTATCACAAACGATTTTTTGCGATTGGGTTGGCACCGGTTTACGATTGATGCAAAAAAGCTGAACCTGTCGTCCAATACTTATTATTACACCCTGCAAAAAGGGAATGAAATACAAAGCAAAAAGCTGTTGGTTGTATATTGAGGTGGTAAACCCTGGTTTCAAAAAATTTCGGCTTCGGTCATAAAAGTGATGTTGCGCTTCATCATTTTCTTACTCATCTTGCCCCCGTTTTCACCAGCAGAAATTATGCAAAGCAGCTATAAAGAATATTCCCTTTTGTGCCTCGGCGACTCTTATACCATCGGCGAACGTGTTGACGAAGCCGACCGTTTTCCCAACCAAACTGTATTGCAACTGCATTCAAAAGGAATCTATCTGGAAAATCCGCGTATCATCGCCACAACCGGATGGACGACAGATGAACTGCTCCATGCCATTGAGCAGGCGGATATCCGGCAGAACTATGACTTCGTAACCTTGCTTATTGGTGTAAACAATCAATACCGCGGCAGAAGCGCTGCAGATTACAGGAAAGAATTTGTGGATTTGCTGCAGCTGGCAATCCGGTTTGCGGCCGGCAACAAGCTGCATGTGGTGGTGTTGTCCATTCCTGATTGGGGCGCCACACCGTTTGCCGAAGGTCGCGACAGGCTAAAGATTGCAGAGGAAATAGATCTTTTCAACGCAATCAATAAAGAGGAAAGTGAAAAATATGGTGTGCATTATATAGATGTGACGGCAATTTCAAGAAAGGGATTGAATGATCTTTCGCTGCTGACAGATGACGGACTCCATCCTTCAGCAAAAATGTATGCCGAATGGGCCACCTTACTGACAACAACGATTGCGGGAGTAGTGAACCAGTCCGGCAATAGTGTAACAAAATAATAACGGCAGTGACGATGCCGCAAACATCATAATATACATTTAGAATGACTAATACGATCTTCATCACCGGCGGCACCTCAGGCTTCGGCCATGCCATTGCACGCATCTTTGCAAAAAATAAATGGCGTATCATCATAACAGGCCGCAGAGTGGAGCGGTTGCAAAATGTTGCTTCAACATTAAAAGAAGAATTCAATGCTGAGGTGCTCACATTGCATTTCGATGTGCGCGACAAGGAGGCCGTTAACAAGGCTGTTGCATCAATGCCTGATGAATGGAAAAATGAAATTTCCATAATGGTGAATAATGCCGGCCTTGCCGCCGGCCTCGACCTGTTGCAGGATGGCAACACCGATGACTGGGACCAGATGATTGATACGAATGTGAAAGGATTGCTTTATGTAACCAGCGCAATTGTTCCGTTCCTCATAAAGAAACAACAAGGTCATATTTTCAATATGGGATCACTGGCTGCCAAACAGGTGTATGAAAAGGGAAACGTGTACTGCGCTTCTAAATTTGCAGTGGATGCCCTCTCCCAAAGCATGCGCATCGATCTGCTGAAACACAGAATTAAGGTGACAGCCATTCATCCTGGAGCAGTGGAAACGGAATTCTCCAATGTGCGTTTCAAAGGTGATACGGAAAGAGCAAAGGCTGTTTATAAAGGCTATCAGCCATTAGTGGCAGATGATATCGCCGGCGTGGTGTACTATTGTGCCACGCTCCCGCCGAATGTCTGTATCAACGAATTGCAGATTTCACCCATTGCACAGGCAAGCCCGTTTTACCTCGACCGCACATCGTAAATTTCCTTATCTTCAAGATGTATCTTCTGAAAACTATTGTTGATGCGTATCCTTCACACGGCTGATTGGCACCTTGGCAAACGCCTGGAGAATTTTTCCCGCTTACCCGAACAGGAAGCGGTGCTGGATGAGATCTGCCACATTGCCGAAGAGCATCAGGCAGCTGCCGTAATCATTGCAGGCGATTTATTCGATACCTTCAATCCTTCCACAGAAGCCGTTGAACTTTTTTACCGAACGGTAAAAAGATTAGCGGCCAATGGCAAACGCGCCGTGGTGGCTATTGCGGGAAATCATGATTCACCCGAACGCATTGAGGCACCTGATCCTCTTGCCCGCGAATGCGGAATCATCTTCGCCGGCTTTCCTGATTCAATGGTCAGGCCATTTGCACTCGCTGATGGAATATCCGTTACTAAAAGCGATGCCGGCTTCATCGAACTGCAGCTGCCGGGCATTTCCTTTCCGTTGCGGCTTTTACTTACACCTTATGCAAGTGAATTACGGCTGAAAACCTTCCTGGGAACGGAAGACGCTGAATCTGCCTTGCGTGACTTATTGCAGCGGCACTGGCAGCAACTTGCTGATAAGTATTGTGATGAGCAAGGTATCAACCTGCTTGCCGCGCATCTTTTCTTTATGAAGAAAGGCACAACGCCTCCCGGTGAACCGGAAGAAGAGAAACCCATTCTGCATCTCGGTGGGGCACAGGCTGTTTATTCAGAGAATATTCCTTCAGCAATACAATATGCGGCCCTCGGGCACTTGCACCGAAAACAGTTGATAGACACTTTTCCCTGCCCGGTCATTTACAGCAGCAGTCCGCTGGCCTGCAGTTTCAGTGAATCTAATCAGCAGAAGTATGTAATGCTGGTGGATGCCGAACCCGGACAACCTGTGGTGGTAATGGAAATTCCCCTGCAGCAAGGCCGGCGTTTGCTGCGTTACCGCGCCGAAAACATGACGGAAGCCATTGCATGGCTGCAAAATAATCAGGAAGCCTTAGTGGAACTCACGATGGTAACCGGCGATTTTCTTACTGCCGAAGAACGTAAGCAATTGATGTCGGCTCATCCTTTCCTGGTGAATATTATTCCAGAATTGAAAAATATCAGCCAGGAAGGAAAAAATAAGACGGTCCGTCCCGACATCACTAAAAGTATGCAGGAACTGTTTGAAGATTACTTCATGCACCGCTACGGTCAACAGCCCAACGAAAACATCAAACATCTTTTTAAAGAGCTGCTCGCTGTGGAGGATCACACATGATACCCGTCAGCCTTACATTGGCCGGTATCTATTCCTACCGGGAAAAACAAACTATCGACTTCCAGCCGCTGACCGGAGCCGGCATCTTCGGCATTTTCGGATCAGTGGGCAGCGGTAAATCCACCATCCTTGAAGCGATCTCTTATGCACTGTACGGCGAAACAGAACGGCTGCACAAACGCGATGATCGTGCTTATAATATGATGAATCTGAAATCGAAAGAACTTTTTATCGACTTCATTTTCAAGGCGGGCAAAGAGGAACAGGAATACCGCTTCATGGTAAAAGGAAAACGCAACAGCAAAAACTTTGAAAAGATCACCTCGCTGGACCGCACTGCTTATAAAAAGATAAATGACACATGGGAGCCGGTGGAGGTAACCACCATCGCTTCCATCCTGCAGCTGAGTTATGAAAACTTCCGGCGCACCATCATCATCCCGCAGGGAAAATTCCAGGAGTTCCTGGAGCTCGGCCAGGCGGAACGTAATGAGATGATGAAAGAACTGTTTCACCTGCAACGCTTCGACTTGTCAGAAAAAGCTGCCACGCTGGAAGCCGAAAACAATGAGCAACGCATCCGGCTGGAAGAACGGTTGCAACAGACAGGCAGCATAACCGCTGAAGAAATCAGCGCAAAAGAAAATGAATCGCAGCTGCTGTTGCAACAGCTTCAAAGTCATCAGCAGGAACTGGCACAGAAAAGAATAACGGAACAATCACTGCAGCAGCTTAAAAAAATAGCGGAACGGATCGTGGAACAAAAATCCATACAGCTGTCACTGCAACAACAGGAGGGAGAGATGCTCCTGCTCGAACAACGAATTAAAAACTATGAATTTTGTCTGCTGCAGTTCAAGCCACTCTTCGAACGGAGCGCTGCATTGCAGGCAGAAATGAACAGCCAGGACGCAACGCTGAAAGCACAGCATGATCAGTTGCAGCAAACCATACATGCTTTACAGGAAAAGGAAAATTTGTTTCCGGCCGTAAAAGCAGCATTCGAAAACAGGCAGGAACTGAAATCACGCTGTGATGAACTGATTAAAATAAAGCAGCTGCATCAGTTACAAAGTGATCTTCGCGCAACAGCGGAACGGAGCAGCAAAGGCACAATTTTTTTGCTAAGCGCCGATAGAGAACTTGCAGCATTGCAACTGCAGAAAGATGCCCTATCCGCACAACTGAAGGAACTGAAAACACAACTGCCCGATTTGCAGGAGCTCTCTGATATCAGCAACTGGTTTGTGCAGAAAAATGCCATGGTATCCGCCATTCAGGCATTGGAAAAGGAACAACAAAGTGTGATGGCAACCCGGAAAAAAGTTGCCAGTCAAAGGCAAGCATTGTTTACTCCGGCGATTAATAAGCTGATCCGGGAAATGCCGGACGATCTGTCCGCATCAGGAATGATCAGTGAACTGAGAACAGTTGTCGAAACGATTGAGGAAAACATAACCGAGCACGCAGCCGCCTTACAACATTTATTACTACAGCAGAAACTGGAAGAACATGCCGCGCAGCTGAAGCCCGGAGAGCCTTGCCCGCTTTGCGGCGCCACGGATCATCCGCACATACTGTCTGCCACAGCCGTAAAAGCTGCCGTAAAAAAAGCGTTGGCAGAAAAAGATGCTACACAAAAAAAGCTGGAAGCACTGCAGGCGCTGATTCACGAACTGGATATCATAAGCAGCCGAGAAGCAGGTTATGCGGAACAATTGTCATCGCTTCAGGAAAGGCTGTTACTGGCAACCACAATGTTGCAGGAACACGATAAAAATTTTACCTGGGCCGGCTGGAGCAGGGAAGCTGCTAAAAAAGTTAAGCTTCAGTTTGATGCAGCGTCGAAAAGTCAAACGGAGATCGCCGCAATAGAACTGCAGCTTGAAACCATTGAAAAATCGAAAATAGAAAAAGAGGCATTGCGTGAAAAGGGACGTTTGACTTTTGAAGCACTCAACGCAACATCAGCCTCACTTCAGGCGCAGGTAGATTTGCTGCTTTCACAGTTTGTATTAATCAGGCCTGCGGAATATGAAGACGTGGAAGAAGCTTTTTTGGATGAAGAAATCAGGCAACTGAATGACGGTTATCTCACCGCCGAAAAAAATTACCATGCCTTTGATCAGCAGCTGCAGCAGTTGCGTAACACTGCGGGCCAGCTGAAAGGAAGCATCACGGCCGGTCATGCTGCACAGGATCGTACTACATTGCTCTTGCAGGAAACGAACGGCAATATCGGAATGCTGGCAAGTGATTCCGGCATCAGCCAAAAAGAAGCCGCGGCACTGCTTGCCTCATCATTGCATATAGCTGATGCGAAACAGACCATTCTTTTGTATCAGCAAAAATTACACACCACCCAACAGCTGCTGCACGAATTGGAAACGGAAGCCGCGGGACGAACGTATGATCAGGCCCTGCATACGCAGCTGCTGTCGGAAATCACGGCGCTGACCGATGGCACCGAACAAACTCATCGGCAGCTGGCCGGCCTGGAGGCGATGATCAGACATGCAAAGCAGCAGCTGGTGCAACGCATACTGATTATGCAGCAACAAAGTGCCGTGCAGCTGCGTGGCGAAGACATTGCCACTATCCGGCAACTATTCAAAGCAAACGGATTTGTTACCTATGTATCCGGTGTTCATCTGCAGCAGTTATGCAATGCTGCCAATGAACGGTTCTATAAACTCACCCGGCAAAAGATGCGGCTCGAACTGAGCGAAGGCAACAATTTCCTGGTGCGCGACTATATGAACAACGGGCAGACACGCAGCGTGAAGACATTGTCGGGCGGACAAAAATTCCAGGCAGCGCTTTCGCTCGCCCTTGCCCTTGCCGACAGCATTCAGCAACATGCACAGTCGAACCAGAATTTCTTTTTCCTCGATGAAGGATTCGGATCACTTGATGCAGATTCGCTCGACCTTGTGTTTGAAACATTGCGTGCACTCAGAAAGGAAAACCGCATCGTCGGCATCATCTCTCATGTAAAGGAAATGCAGCAGGAGATTGATACCTGTCTCAGTATCGTGAATGATGAAGAAGCCGGCAGCAGGATTACTGCCAACTGGTAAACGGAGATGATATTCCTTTAACGTATTAGCATTTTTGTGCCACGCAATCAACACAGAAAAAACACAGATGATCCGCAATAACAGATGGCCGCAGTGTGAAACAGGCAGGTGACGGACTGTTTCGCAACCGCATTTTCAACTAAAAATTTTTAACACCTGCTTCTTATCTCCATGCTATTTTATTTACTTTTATCAAACTTACTTTTATTCCTGACGCATATATATACTTCGCCGCTATGTCATCACGCCGCAACTTCATCAGACAATCCGGAGCAGCCATGTTTGCTGCTGCAGGCATCCCTGCATTTTCAACCATCATCAGCATAGGAGAAGTAAGTGCAGCAGTAAAGTACAGGGCACAGTTACCCGCCGCTGATTTTGCGCAGGATGAAGATTTCTGGGCTATGATACGGCAAGCCTACACTGTTTCGCCCAATATCATCAACCTGAATAATGGCGGCGTAAGCCCGCAGACCATGCATGTTCAGGAGATGCAATACAAATACATTCAAATGAGCAATGAGGCGCCCAGCTATTACATGTGGCATGTACTAGACCTGGGACGGGAACCATTGCGCCAAAAGCTGGCACTCCTTGCCGGATGCAGCGCCGAGGAGATTGCCATCAACCGCAATGCAACGGAAGCGCTTGAGACGGTCATCTTCGGGCTCAACCTGTCAGCCGGCGATGAGGTGATTCTTACCCGTCAGGACTATCCCAACATGATACATGCCTGGGAACAGCGCGAAAAACGCGATGGCATCAAACTCATCTGGCTCAACCTGGAAGTGCCGCAGGAGAGTGATGATTATTTCGTGAGGCAGTTTGTAAGTGCCATAACGGAAAAAACCAGGATAGTGCATGTTACACACATGATCAACTGGATGGGGCAGATTCAGCCCGTGAAAAAAATCTCCGATGCCGTTAAGAAGATCAACCCGGCTATTGAAGTGATCTCCGACTCGGCACATACCTTTGGTCATTTCGAGTATAACATTCCCGACCTTGGCTGCGACTATTGGGGCACCAGCCTGCACAAGTGGTTGTGTGCACCCTTCGGCACCGGCTTGCTGTGGGTGAAGAAAGAAAAAATTCCTTCGGTGTGGCCACTCTTTGCCAACGGTGATCCGCAGAGTGCCGACATCAAAAAATTTGAAGCACAGGGCACCCGTTCGTTTCCGGCGGAGATGGCAATCGGCTATGCCCTCGATTTTCATAATGCTATTGGTACACAGCGAAAAGAGGCGCGCCTTCGTTACCTCAAAAACTATTGGGCCGGCCAGGTGAAGAACGTGCCCGGCGTAAAACTGCATACATCATTAAAAGACGCTTTCTCCTGCGCAATCTGCGGCGTGTCTGTGGATGGCATAACTACAGGAGCGTTGAATGACTTTCTCTTTGCTAAATATAAAATTCATACGGTGAATATTGAATGGGAAAACATCAAATGTGTCCGCATCACTCCGCATGTATATACTTCCCTCGCCGACCTTGACAAACTCGTGGCTGCACTCACGTATGCTGCCACCAATGGTGTAAAGTGATTTTGCTGCATGTAATTGCTCGGATAAATAACATTTATTGCAATGCCTTTTTCTTTGTCAGCTTTTTCCGTAAGACAACCGGCCTCTGCAATACCGCGAGAGGTTACAGCCTGGATGCATGCGTTACACAAAATCATTTGCATCGGTGAAAAGTACATCGCATTTCACCATGCTAGCACACACTCCATCTGTATTGATTTCAAACCACACCAACGAAAAGAAAAAACATATAAGTTCTGCCGCAAAAAAAATGCGCTTCAGGTGAAGTCATCAAGACAGCTGTTTCCATAGCAAAAAATTATCTGACAAATGGAACCAAATAAGAATTCTGTTATCCGTGGTTTTCATCCTATAAAGGAAAAAGATGAACCGCATTACTTACTCAACTGAATTCAACCTTTCACTATTGCTTGTGCAAGCGCCCAACCCGTACGAACATCATATATGATGTCCCCGCCAAAAGCTTGAATCAGGATCCTCTCGGGAAGTTGTACTTTTCAAATCGATACAATAAACTGCTAAGCAATGAAAAACGCGCTAAACTGGTTTGAGCTACCGGCACTGGATTTTACCCGGGCCAGGAAATTTTATGAAACCCTCTTCAACTATTCCATGCCGGTTATTATTGATGAAGAAAATTTTAAGATGGGACTATTGCCCGCCGATGCGGAAGCCACTGGTGGTGCCATTGTTTTTAACACCGGCTATTATCAGCCGGCCGGCACTGCAGGACCACTGATTTACCTCAATGCCAATCCTGACTTATCTGTCGTGCTGCAAAGGGTTGAACCTGCCGGCGGAAAAATACTGATTGTAAAACGGCAGGTGTCTGTGCAATTTGGGTACATGGCAATATTCACCGACAGCGAAGGAAACCGGCTTGCCCTTCATTCAAAATCATAATTTACTGCCGCAGGTTTTTAGGGCTTGTAAAATGAAGCCGGCACATTTCGGTTGGTGGCTGAAATGGCTTGTCATCCGGCAAAGTATCACGGATCGCTGCTTGCAATCCCGTCTCTTTTCATTTACTTTGCCGCCATCTGAAACATCTCTTCTATGAAAAAACTACTGCTGCTGCTTCCGGTACTGATCCTCGTCTCCTTCAAGCCAAAAGAAAAACGCCATACCGTGGAAATCACCACCGATTATGGCGTAATCAAAATCATGTTGTACAATGAAACACCGCAACACCGCGACAACATGCTGAAGCTGGTCAATGAACATTTCTACGACAGCACGCTTTTTCATAGGGTTATTAAAGAGTTTATGATTCAGGGTGGTGATCCGGAGTCAAAACATGCTGCAGCAGGCACGATGCTCGGCAGTGGCGACGTAGGTTATACAATTCCCGCAGAATTCAATGCTGCCCTCTTTCACAAAAAGGGAGCACTGGCAGCCGCGCGCGACAATAACCCCGAAAAAAAATCCTCCGGCTGCCAGTTTTACATCGTGCAGGGGAAAAAATATGCGGACAGCGACCTTGATAACATCGAAAAAAGAGCAGGCATCAAGTACACGCCGGAGCAACGTGAAGTTTACAAGACGGTCGGAGGCACTCCTTTCCTTGATCAGAACTACACCGTGTACGGAGAGGTGTATGAAGGATTGAATATTGTTGATTCAATCGCCAGCGTGGCTACGGCACCGGGCGACAGGCCGTTGAAGGATGTCCGCATGTATATGAAGGAAGGCAAAAAGATAAAGGTGAAGTAATAGCAAGAGCAAGATGGCTTTCACGCCATCAATATAATCGATAGTGGTGCTGGCATTTATTAGTCAATAAGACATTTTTTAAAGCGCTTGCGCGAACGGAGATTGGGCCACCACTGCTTACCGCGAACTCCTGTTGCCGGTTAAACTAATTCTGCATTATGTGCAATATGCCGCAATAATCCTGTTGCCTGCGGGCCGTTTCATCTATGCCCGCTGCACCAAATGAAGTAAATAAGTAGCGCCGGCAGGAAAGCTAATCGCTTCATTATTTTTATCTTTCCCCTATACACCGGTAATGCTTTACTATCTCTTCAAACGGCTGCTGCTTTTTATTCCAACGCTCATCGTAATCACGCTGCTTGCTTTCGTCATCAGCGTGCATGCTCCGGGCAATCCGGTGGAGCGCTTGCTGACATCAGCCGAATCAGGTGATATGAGCGCATCCGTAACAGCATCGATGCAGGAAGAGAAGCAATACTGGGCCCACCGGTTGGGCTTCGACCTTCCTGTATTTTATCTTACCATCGCCCCGCTTGCCTGGCCGGATACCTTATTTAAGATTATGGATAAGCAGGAAAATGCCGCTGCCAAAAGCCTGCTGCAGCAATATGGCAACTGGCCTGCAATTGAGAACTACCGGATCAGCGTAGAACAACTATGCAACACATTCCGGCAATTGCCCGGCGATACAACGCTGATCAGTCCGAATGGAAAAAATGAAATGTATGAAACAGACAGGCAAGCCGCATTCATCGCATATTCTCTTCCGGCAGCAAGTGATGCCAAAGTGATGCCTGCGAAATTAAATGCACTGGAAATGCATTGTAAAAAATATCCCGACTCAGATATGCGGTCCATTCGTCTGCAACAAACCCGGCTTGCTTACGAAACAATGATTGCCTCATCTGTGAGCTGGCGTAATTATTTTCCTGTTATACAATTTCACTTTGAGAATCAGTATCACCGGTGGATGTTCGGCGATGGCAACTGGCTCACCGGCGAAGGAAGCACCTTTTCAAAGGGCCTTATACGCGGGGATTTAGGCATGTCTTATGTCACCAGGATGCCGGTGAGCGAGGTGATATCTGCCCGTATCGGGTGGTCGTTGTTCTTCACCCTGCTCTCTGTATTGTTAGCTTACCTCATCAGTATTCCGGTCGGCATCAGGGCCGCTGAAAAGCCCGGTTCTTTCTACGATCGTGCATCATCTATCATATTGTTCGTGTTGCATTCAATGCCAGCATTCTGGCTGGCCACAATGCTGCTGATGCTGTTTGCCAATACGGATGCCTTTCGATGGTTTCCTGCCTCAGGCGTTAAGCCCATTTCAGGTTATCCCGCAGGTGCAGGGTTTTTTGAAAAGGTAAAACTATCATTGCCCTATATCGTACTGCCACTGATAGCATACACCTACAGCTCGCTCGCATTTCTCAGCAGGCTGACACGTGTATCACTGCTCGAAACCTTACAACAGGACTATATCAGAACGGCCCGGGCAAAGGGGCTTTCCGAATACCACGTTATCTACAAACATGCCTTTCGTAACGCATTGCTTCCCGTCATTACGGTGTTCGCCAATGTTTTTCCGGCTGCCATTGGCGGCTCGGTAATCCTCGAAACCATATTCACTATTCCCGGCATGGGGCTGGAAACATACCAGGCTATCCAGTCGCAGAATTATCCCGTGGTGATAGGTGTGTTGACGTTAACCGGTTTGCTTACACTGACAGGCTACCTCGTGGCCGACATACTTTATGCATTTGCTGATCCGCGCATTTCACTTTCAAAAGAAAAGGCATGAACGGCACGCATCATCAGCCATTACGTTTTGGCGCGCACGTAATACACGCGTTCAGAAAAAACAAACCTGCCATGATCTCATTGGTTGTGCTGCTGCTGATGATGATAATAGCATTGCTGGCACCGTTACTCGCCAATGAACGTCCGTGGTATATGCAATATCATGGAATGAATTATTACCCGGCCTTCACCTGGAAAAAAACTTATTACATCGGGAATGAAGGCGGTGCTGCGGAGAAAATTCAACTCGATATTACGGATTGGAAAAAGCTGAACACGGAAAAAATAATTTTCGCACCCATACCTTATTCGCCCGGCAAAAGTGATTATGCCAACGCGGGTTACATTTGTCCTGGCTGTGAACAGCACTTCACCAATGCCGAAGGTCATAAGGTGGCGATGCCTTTGCGCTTCAGGCACTGGCTAGGCACAGGCAACCGTGGTGATGACCTCCTGGCAGGCCTCATTCACGGATCACGTGTTTCGCTGACCATCGGTTTTCTCTCCATGGGTATAGCTACGTTGATCGGCATTCTGCTGGGAGCATTTGCCGGCTTTTTCGGCGATCATTCCCTCACCGCAAGCCGTGGAAAAATTGGATTCACCTGTCTCGGCATCTTCTTCGGCTGGTTCTATGGATTTCAGTTGCCGGCTACCTCGTTCAGTGAAAACATACTGCTCCGGCTGAGTGTTAGTACAGCGATCTTTCTCTTTATAGTATTTGCATTTTCATTGTTAGGCAACCTGGCAGGACGCATTTATGGTTTGCATAAAAAAGTGAAAGTACCGGTAGACAGACTGATTTCCCGCATCATTGAAATCATGGTTTCCTTGCCGCTGTTCATGCTGATGCTTGCAGTGGCCGCCGTCTCAAAGCCCTCACTGACCAATATGATGGTGATCATTGGTCTCACCAACTGGACCGGAATTGCAAGGCTTACCCGTGCAGAAATGCTGCGGATCAGGGAACAGGAATTTATTCAGTCGGCCAAAGCACTGGGTTTCAGTCAGACCAGGATTATGTTGCGGCATGCATTACCCAATGCCATAGCACCTGCCCTTATTTCCATTTCATTCGGTATCGCCAATGCCATTATTATTGAATCATCCTTGTCATTTCTTGGACTGGGAGTGCCACAAACAGTAACAACCTGGGGATCACTCTTGAGCGCCGGTCATGGTAACTTCAGCGCATGGTGGCTCGTGGTCTTTCCCGGCCTTTGCATATTCATCACTGTAACCGCTTATAACCTGATTGGGGAAGGTCTCCGCGATGCACTCGACCCTAAAATGAAATCATAGCGGATCAAGGATAGTAGTGGTGTACGCGCACAAACTGCCTCCTCAATTATTATATTGAAACAGCATGAAACCTGTCCACTGCAATCTGAACTTTCACTCTCCATCACTTGAAAATTCATGTACAAACCTGTAGGTTTGCTTCCGCAAAAAACAAGCAATATGACGCCCGAACAAATTATGAAGGAGACAAAGAGCCACATGGAGAAAACCATTCAACATCTTGAAGTGGAGCTGACAAAGGTTCGTGCTGGAAAAATTTCTGCTGGCATGCTCGACGGTATCATGGTGGATTATTATGGCTCGCACATTCCTATTAATCAGGCCGCCAATGTTTCTGTGCTTGATGCACGCACACTCAGCATACAACCATGGGAACGCAAAATGCTGGAAGTAATTGAAAAAGCTATCCTGGCCGCCAACATCGGTATCACCCCGCACAACGATGGCGTGGCCATTAAACTTTATCAGCCGCCGCTCACCGAAGAACGCCGAAAGGAATATGTGAAAAAAGCGCATTCCATCGCGGAGACTGCACGGGTGAGTATCCGCAATATTCGCCGCGAGGCTGTTGACCAGGTAAAGAAATTAGGAAAGGAACATGTATCTGAAGATCAGATAAAAGACGCTGAAGCTGAAATGCAAAATATTACCAATAAATACATAGCACAGATAGACAAGCATGTGGAGGTCAAGGAAAAAGAAATAATGACCGTCTAAAAAAATCCTTACTGTGCGGCAGTGTTAATCTTATAAACAAAATACTTCGTGTTGCCCTGCCATGGCATATTCTTCAGTTTTTCCCTGTAAAAAACGGTAATCACTTTTCCTTCATAGTTACTTAGTTCATTCACCACTTCTTTTTCAGAGCCCAACACGGAAAAGTCCCAAAGGTAATTGGCCACTGAGTTATTGTTTGCATTCATGCCACCGAGGTTCATTTCACCTTCATACGTTTTAAAAATATATCCTGTCCTGGCAAATTTTATCAGGTATCCTGTCCTGCTTCCTTCGCCGTAAGTATAGTTGCAAACCAACAGGTAACCGGCAATGCCTGCAGCCACTATAAGTAAAAGCACAAGAAGAAATTTTTTCATACGTACGTGAATTTGCCGTAAAAATAGTGTTTAACTGAAAAAATGAATGGATGAAATAAACCTTTCACAGCTGCACTACCGCTGCCGGTTTGAAATCAAAACAGGATTGCCCATCAGGTCCAGACTGTAGTGCCTTCCGAACAATTTGTGCAAATATCTATTTCCTTTCTCGAACGCAGCACTGCCCGCCTGAACTGCTGATAAGCATCGCTCTTCCAAATGGTAGCGAAACTGCTCGACTGCAAATCACCCATCTGATGGTGAGCGTCTTTGTCGAAACAACAGGGCACCACCTTGCCATCCCAGGTCACTACACTTGAATGCCACAGCTTCCAGCAATGATTGTACAACTTGTTTTTGATGTTGAATGACCCGTCTTCTTGCTGCTGATACCTGGAAAATTTTGGATTTGCAGGCATCAACGAATGGCCCTGCCTGAAATCATTAAGTTGTGCTGTCTTAAAGCGTAATTCATTCACACCAGTAGACTTTGCCAGTTCTTTTACCTCGTTTAGCTGATGCTCATTTGCTGCTACCACTAAGAACTGAAAAATCAGGTGTGGCGTTTCGGAATGTAATTGCTTTTTCCAGCGTACAATATTCCGGGTGCCTTCCAGCACTTTTTCCAGTGTTCCGCCTTTGCGGTACGATTCATAAACCTCCTGCGTGGTGCCATCAATGGAAATAATCAAACGGTGTAATCCAGATTCCACCGTTTTACGTGCTGTATCATCATCGAGGAAATGAGCGTTGGTGGAAGTGGCGGTGTATATGTTTTTCTGGGCAGCATAACGAACCATCTCTAAAAATCCAGGGTGAAGAAATGGCTCTCCCTGAAAATAAAACAACAGATACCATAAATGATCGCTTAGTTCATCAATAGTTTTTCTGAAAAAAGTAGGTTCCAGCATGCCTGTGTCGCGTGAAAATGAACGAAGCCCGCTCGGACATTCAGGGCATCGAAGGTTGCACGAGGTGGTTGGTTCAATCGAAATACTTACCGGCCATCCAATCTGCCGGAGATTGCCGGTCCAGCGGGATAAGTAATATGATAAAAGCAGTTTCCATAGATTCCAGGCTTTACTAAAAGTAAGTTTGGAAAGTAAGTTGATCTTGTCATTTAAATGAATCGCCGGCATCTTTCAAAAGTACTATAGTTTACCACGGAATATTCATTTCACAGACAATGTACCTTCCGGCATTTACAACGCTCGTTTCCTGTTGCAGATTGACCGGACACCCACTGGCTGGGGTAAAATAAAGATGCATTCGTTTTTGAGATTTGAACTTTTTTAAACTCATCAACAACTGTTAATAATAACCCGGGTTGAATGTGGATTATTAAAAAACAACAAACAACCCCGCAGAAAAAAAGTGAATGAAACGTTTGTAAACTGTGCACAACCCGTCGATTTCCAATCCAACTGTATAACCTTAAAAAGATGTTGATAGCAATGGATAATCTGTGGCTGTTATGCACGTTTCGAAATCAAATGTCTTCACAACTTTGGGAGAAATTTTCCCCATTGACTTTAATCAACACCATGTTAAGAAATACCTAATGCGCTGACATTCATCAGTGACCGGTGTGGATTGATTAACTTCGCCGGTGGACAGGATATGGATAAGCAGAAATGCATACTGAAAGGAATAGAGTTGTGAACCAATCCACATCCCTAATAACCTTTAATAGTAACTTTCAATTTACTTTAAAATAAATTATATGAGTGCATTACTTGAGCAAGCGAAGAAAAAAATAGAGGGAAACGGATTTCTTGACCTCGAAATTGATCCGTCGCTTGATTTGTTTGGTGAAATAAAAAAACTGAAGGAAGAAAAAAATGCTGTAGTTATAGCGCATTATTACCAGGAAGCCGATATTCAGGATGTTGCGGATTATATTGGTGACAGCCTCGGATTGTCGCAACAGGCGGCAAGTACCAATGCCGATATGATAGTGTTCGCAGGCGTGCATTTCATGGCCGAGACAGCCAAAATTTTATCGCCTCAGAAGAAAGTGCTACTGCCCGATCTGAAAGCCGGATGCTCACTGGCAGATGCATGTCCTGCTGAATTTTTTTCCCGTTTTAAAGCACGTCATCCTGATCATGTAGTGATTTCCTATATCAATTGCTCTGCCGAGATCAAGGCCCTGAGCGATATCATTTGCACTTCTTCCAATGCGCAGAAAGTGATTGAGTCAGTTCCACGTGATAAGAAAATAATCTTTGCACCGGATAAAAATCTAGGGAAATACCTTATCCTGAAAACAGGGCGCGATATGTTATTATGGGAAGGTGCCTGTATGGTACATGAAATTTTTTCTGTGGAAAAAATATGGAAGCTTAAAAGCCGGCACCCGCATGCAAAAGTGATTGCTCACCCGGAATGTGAAATTCCGGTACTTGATCTGGCTGATTACATCGCTTCCACTACCGGACTGCTGAAATACACAAAGAGTAATCCTGCCAGTGAATTTATTGTGGCTACGGAACCGGGTATTATTCATCAGATGCAGAAAGAGTCGCCCAATAAAGTATTTATTCCTGCTCCTCCGGATAATGGTTGTGCCTGTAATGATTGTCCGCATATGAAACGTAATACACTTGAAAAGCTATACCTCTGCATGAAGTATGAACTGCCGGAGATTATTGTTCCGGAGCCAGTCAGGGTGCAGGCGAAAAGATCAATTGACCGCATGCTGGAAATTTCAGCAATGCATGGCCTGTAGATGAACGCCGGTTTAAATTTCATTTTTTTGTGCCTCATTTCCTGTGTTTATTGCAATGATACTGCAGGCATTACTGTTAATGATAAGTCGGCTAATATTTTGATCATATGCAGCTGCGGACAGAAGTATTAAAGGAGCACTCAAAAAAACAAAGTGAAAAGATTGCTGCATGGGTTTGTAAAGACAGCAGCAGGTTTACGGAATTATTAAAATTACTGTTCGACACAGAAGGTAAAGTTGGGCAGCGCACTGCCTGGATTGTAAGGTTAGTGGCAACTCAACATCCTGAATGGATAGCACCGCATCTGCGGCAATTGCTGCTGTTATGCCGTAGGCCGGTGCATGCAGCTGTGAAAAGAAATATACTTGGCATGTTGCAGTATTATCCGTTGCCACGGCAATTACAGGGTTTAGCGGCAACTATTTGTTTTGATTTGCTTGCTGCGGCAGGAATACCGGTTGCCATAAAGGTATTTGCCATGACCGTGCTGCATAACATCACACTTGATCAGCCTGCATTGCGCCATGAACTGCAACTGGTGATTGAAGAACGATTGCAATGTGAAAAGCCGGCCTTCAGATCCAGGGGATTAAAAATATTAAAGCACATAACCGGCATTAATTAATATCAGCGGCAGTGTATTTCAAAAATGTATGGAAAGTCAGCGCAATACTTCGCTGATGATGCAGAATTTACAGCTTACAATGATAATGATATCAGCCTTTCTGTTGAATGATCTTCTTTTCAATGCGTTGATCCGGAATCAGCCACATAGCAGCTACGATTGCATATAACACCAATCCTATATAGCCGTTAATCAATGAAAGGAAAATAGCCAGTAAATAGATAACAACAGAGATAAGTCCCTTCTTATCTTTACCTACAGCAATGGCAAGTGTTGATTCCTTGCCATGAAGTTGTATCAAGGCCTGCGACAAAATATAGTAAGCTACACCGGCCATAAGTAAAATCACGCCATATAGAATGATTGGCAGGGTAGTGAAGTGATTTTCTCCCATCCAACCGGTAACAAATGGAAACAGGGAAAGCCAGAAGAGCAAATGAATGTTTGCCCATAACACCTTACTGTTTACATTACGAGCCGCATGAAACAGGTGGTGATGATTGTTCCAGTAGATCGCAACATTCAAAAAACTCAGTAGGTAGCTGATGAAAACAGGAAACAAGGGCGCCAGGTTTTGCCATTCATCACCATGTGGTACCTTCATTTCCAAAACCATAATGGTGATGATAATGGCAATCACACCATCACTGAATGCTTCAATTCTTGATTTTCCCACTTTTATATGCCAATTAGGTTCATGATTTAATGGCAATAAATGCTGCCAGTCATTTTTTATTCAGGTGCTGAATATGCTGAGTCCTTAACAATCAACTAAACAAGAAGTTTTTCGGCAACACCAATTAAGAAGCCTAGACCGTTATTCACCTTAGCAATGGCTGCTGCTTTTTGCTGATTGGAAAGTGTGTTTTTCTTGACCACATTAAGCAGTTCGGATAAGGCTTCTTTGTCAATTCCTGATTTATCCATGATGGCTTGCAGTTCGGGGCCTTGCAAACGGGTCAGTGATGCAATTTTTTCGGCAAAATGTGCATCCGTTTTAATGGCGGCACTTTTAGCGATTTTTTTAAAGTCAGTCATAGCGTCATTTATTTGTGTTAAGGATTTCATTCATAGTGTTGTCAAGTTCACTGATGGCATTGTCAATGCTGCCGGCACTTCCAGCTTTGGCAATAAATGCATCCAGTGAGTGTTCAACTTTGTTTAAATCTATTTTTTCTCCGCTGAGTTGCCTGATACGCTCATTGAGTGCAGCTCTTTCAGCATCAACATCAGCTGCCGATTGCAGCAAGGCGTGCAGCGCGTTGGATGCGTCGTAGTAAGCATCATACTCATTGTTCAGCTGACTGATCAGTTTAGTTTTCTGATCATCCAGCGCCTGTATCATGGCATCGCGCCGTTGATTGATTTCAGGAAGTATAGCCAGTAAAATTTGCTGAAGGCTGTCAGCGTCATAATTTTTGATGGTTAGTCCTGATGTAAAATCTTTGACATACTCCGGCAGGTAATCCTGTTCAATGAAATCCGATACGCTTTTTTTCTTTTCACTAAACAGTTCATTGATCACTGCAATATTGATGCTGTGCATACGTGTTCCTTCACGCAGGATAGCATCACTCAGTTGAACTGATTCCACTGGAATTTTTGCACAGCCGCTGAATATAGCTGAAAGAATTACGCAGACAGAGAAGAACTTTTTCATACGCATCGGAAGTTTAGTAGTTGCCTTGTAATTTATCTATTGAAGGTACTATTTTGGTACAACTAAACTGAACCGGTTTAAATAGTATGGTAATGCGCGGAAATTTTTGTACGTGTTCTTATTACAGGCAGCATACATTGAAAGAGGTAAACCACACCAATAGTAGTTCATTCAGTATTATTTGCCGGAAGTAAGACTATTTTCAGGGGTTGATGGAAATGCCCTGCAATTATTGCGAAACGCAGTCATGATGGTTACCCTTCAAATTTTTCAATAGCTGACTTCCAGGCTTCCTTCATGTTAATTGTTTGCTGCAATTCATAATCAAAACAAACCATTACTGTTGATCCTTCTGCAATAGTGATGTCCCCCGCATCTGTTTCTTTCGTAATCAGGTAATCAAAATCAAAACTCTTGGTTCCAAGGCGTGAACACCGAATTGAAATGAAGTAACCATCGTAGCCGTTAATTGGCTGACGGTATTCAATCACCGCCCGTGCAAGAATGATCCCTTCCTTTTTCCAGTCTACCCTTCCTTCGGCAATAATTTCTTCAAAATAACGAATGCGGGCAATTTCAAAGTAGGTGAGGTAATTGGCATTATTTACATGACCCAATGAATCAAAGTCGACAAAGCGAATTGCAAGCGGAATTTTCAATCTGAAGTTTTTCATGTTTTCCATGATTGCGCTATAAGTGATCCAGAACAGACTTACACTAAATATTAAATTAATTTATGCTTTGAGTATTGGTATTAATATAAGTAAAAGATAATGAACTACATAAGACAATTAATTTTATAAAGATCGTGGCTCTATCTTCCCAAATAAACCATTAGCACTGAGATATCGCTGGGTGAAACGCCGCTGATTCTGCTCGCTTGTCCAAGTGTAGCGGGCTTAATGCTGCTTAATTTTTGCCGTGCTTCCATGGAAAGTGATTTAATCGTTGAATAATCAAAATGTGGCACTATAGGTACATCTTCCAGCCTTCCGATTTTTGACACCATTTCCTTCTCCTTTTCAATGTATCCTTCATACTTCATCAGAATTTCCGCTTCTTCCAGAATTTCCGGTTCAAGACCTGCCACGATGCTTTGCACGGCTATAATAACTTTGGTAAGTGAAGTCAGATCAATCTGTGGGCGACTCAGCACTGAAAATAATGTTGTCCGTTCCTTGAGTGGTGAAGTTCCTTTTGCCAGCAGGAATTCATTGATTTCAGCCGGCTCCACTTTAACGCTCTTAAAGGCAAGGAGCACTTTATCCAGTAAATTCATCTTTTGTTTCACGCGGAACATCCTTTCATTGTCTGCAAGCCCGATGCCATGACCAAGAGCAGTGAGCCTGATATCGGCATTATCCTGCCTCAATAAAATTCGGTATTCAGCCCGCGATGTAAACATCCGATAAGGCTCATCGGTACCCTTATTGATCAGATCATCTATAAGTACGCCAATGTAGGCTTCCGACCGCTTTAAGACCACCGCTTCCAGCTGATTGATTTTACGATGTGCATTGATACCTGCCATAAGTCCCTGGCAGGCGGCCTCTTCATAGCCGGTTGTTCCATTGATCTGTCCGGCAAAGAATAAATTTTCAATCAGTTGCGTTTCAAGGCTCAGTTTTAACTGATGCGGCGGAAAGTAGTCGTATTCAATAGCATAGCCCGGCCTGAACATCTTTACATTTTCGAAGCCGGCAATTTTTTTCAGGGCTTTGTATTGCACCGCTTCAGGCAGAGAAGTGGAAAAACCATTCAGATAGATCTCAATGGTATTCCAACCTTCCGGTTCAACAAAGAGCTGATGCCGTTCCTTATCCGCAAACCTGTTGATCTTATCTTCAATAGAAGGGCAATATCTTGGACCAACACCCTTAATTCTACCGGCAAACATGGGCGACTGCGCGAAACCGGTTTTCAGAATTTCATGTACTGACTGATCCGTATAGGTAATGAAACATGACTTTTGCCTGGTAAGTACCTGTGTGCCCTTGTAAGAGAATTTACCGGGATTTTCGTCTCCCTGCTGCTCTTCCATCCTGTCATAATCAAGCGACCTTCCATCAACCCTTGGTGGTGTGCCTGTTTTCATCCTGCCGCTTTCGAATCCTGCTTCAATCAATTGCTCTGTTAAGCCGGAGGATGCTTTCTCTGCCATTCTGCCGCCGCCAAACTGCTTTTCACCAATATGTATGATGCCATTGAGAAATGTACCATTTGTCAGGATAACAGCGTCGGCGTCAATTTCTAACCCCAAACCAGTAACTACTCCGGTAACACGGCCATCATTAATATTAATGGCTCTTACCATATCTTGAAAGAAGTCAACATATTTTGTGTTTTCAAGCATGAGGCGCCATTCCTGTGCGAACAACATCCGGTCATTCTGTGCGCGCGGGCTCCACATGGCAGGGCCCTTGGAACGATTGAGCATTCTGAATTGTATCGCGCTCTTATCTGTTACGATTCCGGAATATCCTCCGAGAGCGTCAATTTCTCTTACAATCTGTCCTTTGGCTACGCCTCCCATGGCGGGATTGCAGCTCATCTGTGCAATTGTTTGCATATTCATGGTGATCAGTAAAACCTTTGATCCCATATTTGCCGCCGCCGCCGCCGCTTCGCAACCAGCATGACCTGCACCAACTACAATGATATCGTATTTATTAAACAAATGAACCCGGTGATTTTACGGTGAGTTGATACAATGTATCGCGACAAAGATACTGAAAGCAGCACTGTTAATAATCAGCATAATTCCAGTGTTGTTAGTTGGATATCGAAAGATCGCTGCATACACATTTTGCGTTTTAAAGACACAGCTGAAGATATATCAGTACGAACGGGACGGCAGCAAATTGAATGAGAAACCGGCGTTATAAAATCGCTGGTATTGAACTGTCTTCCTAAGAAACTAATGGTAAGAAATTGTTCGGCTATTTCAAATTTTTAAAATTGAAGACCGGTTTCCCGTGAAACATCACTTCATCTCTTTATAAAGCCGAAGATATTCCTGTTCCTTCTTTCTCATGATAAGTCTTTGCCGCTGCGTTTTATCTGAATAACCGATACAATGAAGCACACCATGTATAATAACCCGGCGAAGTTCTTCACGAAATGAGGTGCGATAGCTTATCGCGTTTTCATGAACACGTTCTGTGCTAATATAGATTTCCGCGGCAATTTTCCTTTTGGTGGAATTATCGAAAGTAATAATATCAGTGAGTGTTGAATGATGCAGGAATTGCTTGTTCAGTTTTAACAGGTAGGCATCATCGCATAGGATGTAATTGATATTATCTACTTCTTTTTTTTCGAGGTAAGAAACAAGCAGTATCCAGTTTATAACCTGCGCTTTCCCTGTCAGCAGGTGCTTTCTGAATTGATAGTTGAAGGAAATGGGCATATCAGGTAATAAGGAAACTCATGACTACTTTTCTTCCGCCATCAAAATATTCCATTTTATCGCAGAGGTTACGCATCAGGAATATTCCTCGTCCGGTAGGTTTGTCAAGGTTTTCAATAGCGGTGGGATCTCTGACGCATAACAAGTCAAATCCAACACCTTGATCTTCAACAGAAAAGACTATTTCCTTTTCTATTTTTTCGACACAAACCCTTACAGTTTTTAATGGGTCTGACTTATTCCCATGAAAAATGGCATTGTTAACAGCCTCACTCAGGGAAACAAGCATATTGGCTTCAGTTTCTTCAGTCAGTTTGAGTTCTGTCTTGAGTTCTTCTACCAATGCTTCAATAAGATTGATATTCTCGGGCCTGGATGAGAATAGCATATCGCGCAAAGTAATTAACGCAACCATAAGCAATAAGGATTGGTGTTTTTATTGCTGCAGTGACTTAAAATATTCTTCTACCAAATCGCGGTAAAAAGGTTTCAAATTGGGAGGCACAGTTTTATAAAGTTCAAGTTCAGCCTGCTTCTTTTTCAGGTACTCCTCAATCTCAGGCGGCAGTTGTTTTACCATTTCATGGGCGGCATTCGATTCCCGCTTATTATCAGTTTCCCTTTGCCGTTCGGCATTCTCCGCTTCCAGTAAACGTGTGAGTATCTCCTGCTGCCGCTTCAGCATTTCATTGGTGATTTGTTTATTTACCAGTTCCGTTTCCGATTTCTCCATTTCTTTTTGCAACTGTTCCAGGTTACCCAGCGAGTTTTTACCGTCCTTGTTCAACTCATCATTTAACTTCCTCAGGGCTTCCCTGACAGCAGCCTGCCTTGCAGCCACTTGTGCCATCTCTTTACTCATGCCGCCTTCACCATTGGGCATTTTACCATCTTTCATCTGCTGACTCATTTCCGATATCTTGTCATTCAGCTGTTGCTGCATTTGCCGGAGTGAATTCATGCTTTGCTTTTTTCCGCCGGGTTTCTGACAACTTTGATTTCCCGGCATTTGCTGTGCCATCTGTTGTTGCATTTGCTGCATGATTTCCTGGAACATCAATGCAAGATTATTGACGGAAGTCATTACGTATTGCTGCGCCGATGCAGCAGCGGCTGGCTGGCGTTGTTCCAGTGATCTAACAGCCTGGTCGATGTTTTTATTGATATCGCCAAGTTGTTCTGCAACAAAACTCTGAATCTGAAATACCCGTTTGCTTAATTCCTGAATGCTGTCTTCCACCATTTTGAGATCATCAATCAGCTTATACTGATCTTTCATGAGCTGCAGGTACTGCGGGTTATAGACGTTAACACCTTTCGATTTATTAAGCAGATCTTCCTGGTCAAAACTAACTTTGATCAGGTTTTCAAGTATTTGCCTTGTTGACTGCATATCCATTTCCATTTGCTGCATTGCTCCGCTTTGCATGGCCTCTTGCATTTTTTGAGACATGTCTTTCATCTCCTGCGCAGCATTCTTCTGATTTTCGCCCGCCTTCTTCATGTTACTCTTCTGCATGTTCTGCTTCGATTCATTCATTTGTTGATCTGCCTGTTGCTTTTCCTCATCCATATCCGGCATATCATTCGGATGCTCCAGCTCCTGATTCAGCGAATCCAGCTTGTCAAGGTCTTTTTTTATGTCTTCAAATTCATTTTTTACAGCATCCTGGCGCTGCATCAGGGAATCTTTATTGCTGTTGTTTTCCTTCTGTGCGGCTGTTTCTTTGCTCAGCGCTTCCTGTTTTTCAGCAAGCTTATCCAGTTTATTACTGGCATCATTCATCTGTTGCTCAAATTCCAGTTGCTTGAACAGTGCCAGCATCCTGTCCAATTCCTTCTCCAATTCCTGGTTCGATAGTTTGTTATTTTCAAGCTGATCCAATGCTTTATCCTTATTCAGCTCTTCCAGCATTTTCTGCATCTTATCAATCATCTCCTTCATCTCAGGGCTCAGTACATCGTCGAATAACTTTTTTAGCTCCTGCTGTTTCTCCTGTAGTTCGGGGCTGTATTCTTTATAGTCTGACTGGTTGGCAAGATTTTCTTTGAATGTTTCCTGCACCTTCTCAATCTTGCTGTTCAGTTCTTTCTGACGCTTAAGCAAGTCATCAATTTTCTTCTTGTCTTCCCATGATGGATTTTTCTTATTTAATAAATCCTGCTGCATCTTGTCGAATTCTTCCTTAAGCTTTTTCGTTTCCTGTATAGAAGAAGCAAGGTCTTCCTTGATTTTTTCATTGTTTTCTGCCATTTCCTGGTCCATCTCTGCCGCTGTTGGCATGGCATAGGTAAGGTAGGGCGAGTGTGTAGATTTGCTGCCGTTCACACCATCGTTATCCCACACTTCAAAATAGTACATCAACTCATCGCCGGGAGCTAAATTCAATTCATTCAAATCCCAGAATTGCGAAAACTGCGTGTATTTTCCGGAAGGAATACTAACCTTCTTTGATGTAAAGGCGGATGCATGGTCTTCCTCGTCCGCTCTTTTCAATTTATATTTCAGCTGCAGATTGGTTAATCCATAATCATCGGAAGCTTCCCCGATAAAGTACAGGTATTTCTTATTGGTGCTGTCATTAACCTGCGTAACCTGTATAGCGGGATAACGGTCCGGTATCACCGTAACAGCATACCTTATGGAGTCGGCTTTGGGTAACAGGTCACTGGAAACATAGACGGTGTAGGCAGCATCGCTTTTCCATCTCTTTGAAAAGGTAAACTCATCCTTACCTGACGGCCTGGCGTCATACATTGAATCGCCTGATGCAATTTTTATTTCAGCAGTGTTCTGAGAAAAAAACTGCCAGTCAATCTTGGTTCCTTCCGGAATGGTAACATCCCCGATATTCTGTAGAGTTTCATTCTTTTTTCCCAGGTATGCTGGATAATTCAAACTGGTTTTGAATTTAAGGATGATGGGTTTGGGTAGTACTTTCAGCACAAAATCCTTCGACCGGAATCCTGAGGCGGCGAAATAAAAATCAATATCCTTCTGTGGTTTATTAAAGGTATAGGTAAATTCTGTCGCTGATTTTTTGATAAGCGGATAATCAAATCCATTCATTTGAATGGTGGCCTGATCGGGTAGGATTTTGCCGGAAACTTTAATATGTAATTCAAAATCCTGGTATTGAACAGTCTGAACAGGATCATTCACTATGGAAAACTGAAAAGGGGACTGTCGTTCAAAATATTCGTTATGGTGGATGAGGCGCAGCGAACTGTCCCTGATGATATCAGGGGAAGAAAATAATATAAATGCCAGCACAAGCACCGGAAGCAGGAGAAAACGGAGATGTTGCCTGTTTAACTTTAAATTTATTGCTGAACTGAAAGGCACCGGTTGCAGCCGGGTTATCTTCTGGTTGATACTAGCTTCGATCAATGAAGCATCTTCAGTGGCGGAGACCTGTTGGTGCAACTGAAGGATATTGATTAAGCGGTCCTGCACTTCCTGGAAATGTTCACCAATGATGGCTGCGGCCTTTTCATGGGATATAATTTTGCCAAGACGGAAGTAATGCAGCAACGGAAGTATGATCCAGCGAATAATGATGAAAGCACCTCCGCCCAGGAACCCAAAAAAAAGAACAGACCGGATGACGGTAGAAAAGTAAATGAAGTACTCAAGCAGATTAATCAGGAGGAATGCCGCCAGCAATAGTGCGCTTGCATAGATAGTTCCGCGGATTAGCTGGTTTACATAGAATTTTCTTGTAAACTCGTCCAGTTTCTTAAGCAACAACTGATAATTATCGGTCAGCAAAATCTGATTTTTTTTGGTGTCAATTACGCGCTTAAACACTAAGATGTCAAATTATAAATTATTCCACAGAGCATCAAACGATTTTAGCTGCTGCAAATTTTATTCAGGTTATCCGGCTACCGAAGCTATCTTCTGGTCGGATTAATAAAAATGATCCCCATACGTTTGAGGATCATATAGCCTTTATCAACTGGGTAAAACAGGTAGGACTTCAAACATAGCGGTAATCTGCAACCGGGAATTGTCCCCTTTTTTGCATTAAGTTAAAATTTGTAAGTGCCATTCCGGTGTGAAATGAGGTTGAACTGCTTCGGGAACACACCGATGATTAATTAAAATTTGCAGTTGCCTGCGTTGAAATTTTCTGCCGATAAGACTGGAATTAATTAGATTGCTGCCACAGTAAGCATAACAGCTTCTGCTGCGAATGAAAACGAGTTCCAAATCTTTATTTTTTCTTATACAGGCATTAAGTAAGGAAGAAAAAAGGTATGTCCTTAGAACCGCCATTCACTATAGAAAAGGAGGGAAGAATATCCTCATGCAGTTATTTAAGGCAATGGAACATATGCCGCTGGAAAATTATGATGAAAAAAAGCTTGGCCAGAAGATTCCCAATCTGTCTGTCAGAAAGAATGAATTATATGAAACGATATTAACCAGTCTTGCCAACCGGGAAACCGAGAACCAGGCCATTGTAATGCTGGGAAAGCTGCGTTGGGCCGGCATGCTTCATTACCGTAAACTCTTTCCTGAAGCATTGTCTGTGCTGTCGGAGGTGGAAGATTGGGCCAGGGAGCAAAACCAGTTATACATTGAGGGCGTCATATTGCAGTATAAAGCATTTTTCGCCAATACGGGCCTTTACAAGAATCATAACATCAACTTCTCCGGTATTGGGGACAGTATGGTAAGGAATGCACAAAAAATTCTTCATATCACGGAGATATACCGTCAATATGTGGAAGTGGCAAAAATTACCCGTATCAGTTTCCTGTTAAGGTCAGCCGAAGAAGTTCAGCGCGTAAACGATCTCCTGCAGTCGCCCGTTTATGAAAAAGACCTAAGTGATCTCCCCGTCTCATCCAGGTGTTTTATGCACCTTTCCCGCTACTATCTCTACAAACTGAAGGGTGAATATGAGCAGGCCTTTTCAGCAGCGGAAAATTGCTGGAAACTGATGCAAGATGGAACGGTTAACTTCTCAAAACGACGTCCGCAGGAATACCTGATTGGCTTTGTAGCTTACCTCGCTGCATGTCTCGACAGCAAACGGCTTGATGAATGCAAAAAGTGGCTGCCGGAAATGAGAAAATTATGGCTGAATAATTATCATGGGCATGCAGTAGTTGGTGGCAAATACTATTCTTTGTGGCTTGCCTGCCATTACCTGGATGCGAAAAAACATTACATAGTTGCTGTAACAGATGAAGTGATGCAGTTTCACGCAAAGCATGAAGCAATACTGGAGGAGGGCGGTGAAGGCAGGGGCCTGAAATACTTACTCATGTTGTCTTATTTCCAACAAAAGGACTTAATAAATGCATGGGATTATTGCAGGATGATATTAAACAGCAGCGCCACGGCCTCCAGGAGAGAGTTATACGACTGTACACGTCTTGTATTCCTTTTCATATTGTTTGAATCTGGAAAGTTTGATGAACTTGAATATCAATGCAGGCAATTGACCGGCTTTATACGCAAGAAAAACGGGAAGGAATATCTGCTGGAAAGAATATTGCTCAAGCATTTAACCGGAATTCACGGTAAAGCCAACCTGAGAAAGGAGAGGCGTACTATGATGATTAATCTCAGCAAGGATTTGCAATCGCTTTCAATTGGCGAAAATCATTGTGCAAAACAACTATTGCATTGTTTTGATTTTATAAATTATGCAAGGGAAAAAGCAAAAATCAGTCCGGCTATGCGCTGAAGTAACTTCAGGTTTTGCGAAGCCGGTTAACCCTTACTTCCGTTCTGTTGCATTTCATACCACAACTGATCTATATCAGTAAAATCCATTTACTGCACATGTAATTTTGAAGAAAAAATGTGATATGAAACCGTGTATTCACTGCTTCTTATTCCTGTTCCTGTTCGCCGCTTCAAGCAGCACAGCGCAGATTGTTAATCCGCAAAAAATGCTGGAAGGAAAAATGATAAAGAAAACCAACCAGGCGATTGATAAAAAAACTGACGCGGCAATTGACAGCCTCTTGCTGGATAAAACTAACTCCGGTCCGGTTGAAAAAACGCAAAACACCGGAATAAAACAAGAAACTGCTGCGCAAACGGATACCGCTGTCGCTGTCACACAAAAGCAAGAGTCTGTCTTGCAAACATATTCAAAGTTTGATTTTGTGGCCGGCGAAAGGGTGATCTTTTACGATGATTTCAGCCAGGATAATGTTGGTGACTTACCTGTTGCCTGGAACACTAACGGTTCTGCCGAAATCGTCACCAATAATCTGTATGACGGACACTGGATGCAGGTAATTTCCCGGAATTCAGTGTGGACGGAGGCATTGCTCAACCTTCCGGAAAATTATACCATTGAATTTGATATTATACCTATCAAAGGAGAAGATGCGGGAATGGCCGGCTATCACTTCCGCCTGATGCAAAGCATCAACGAAAAGTCATTCGACCCCGGATCCGTGCCGGGCAAGGCAGGCTTTCAGTTTAAATGCGAATATTTCGGAAGGCCGGGTTACAGCACGTATATCAATGGCAATGAAGGCCAGGGACTGGCATTGAGCGGAGTTAAAGAAGACAAGAACCTCTTCGAAAAAATTAATCAAAAATATCACATCTCTATATGGGTGCAGAAATCCAGGATAAGACTGTATCAGAATGAAACCAAATTATTCGACCTGCCGAAAGCATTTCCAGTGAGCACGGTTAAGATGGACAGGATTCGGTTTGAAGACGGAGCAGCACTCATCAGCAATGTGCGAATTGCCATTGGCAATCCCGACATGCGCAGTAAACTACTTACAGAAGGTAAGCTGGTCACCTATGGAATCTACTTCGATGTAAACAAAGATGTGGTGAAACCTGAATCATATGGCACGCTAAAGAGTATAGCTGACGTTCTCAGCGAAAACCCGTCAGTGCGGATAAAAATTGTAGGACATACGGATGCTGATGGTAATGCTGCCGCCAACCTCGATCTTTCAAAACGAAGGGCTGCCGCCGTGAAGAATGAACTCACCGGCAATTTCGGAATTGATGCATCACGTATGGAAATCGATGGCAAGGGGGCAGCGCAACCGGTTGCGCCCAATGACAACAGCACTAATAAAGCACTTAACAGGCGGGTGGAATTCATAAAGCTTTGAAATATTCTTAATTTGCTCTGTCAAATCAGGTGATGTATTACCCTGTTGCAAATCCCGTTTATCCAATCATCATCCGATTTATCAGCATATTGTATCTGCCGGGCATAAAAACACTAAGTGGTCCACCTCAATCTTTTGAACACCGCTAATGCGTGATCAGGATTAAAGCGGAGTGCACGCTGTCTGATAGCTCCAATCGGCCTTGAATGCAGTTAACTCGTCAGCGGGGAATGATCGATCAGTAATATTGCGGACCCATATGGCATTCGTTATTATCCGCTAACTTTACCTGCCAAGATCTCTTCCTTTGAAATATTCATTCACATTATTGTTACTGTTCTCTATTGCTACTGTTCACGCGCAATCATTGCCATTTAATCCATTGTTTGATGTATCGAAAGTGAACAGCATATACATTATCATAGATGAAGATTCGCTCGCTGCATTATATACCTACGTGGAAAGCAATCATGAATACAAGGTCATATTCATCTATGATGATGGCACGCAACGCGATACACTGTCCAACACCGGTTTCAGGCTGCGGGGCAATACCTCCCGCTATTCGGCTAAAAAATCGTTTAAGGTTTCTTTCAACACCTATGATCCGGGAAGAAAATACGAAGGATTTGAAAAGTTAAATCTGAATGGTTCACATAATGACCCAAGTATGGTGCGTGAAAAGTTATTTTACGATGCATGGAATAAATTCGGAATGCCTGCAAGGAGAAGTTCTTTCGTGCGCGTTTACATCAATGATCTCTATTATGGACTTTATACAAATTTGGAGGAGATGGATGAAAACTGGTGCAAAGAACGATTTGGTGATGACAGCGGCAACCGGTATAAATGCACCTATCCCAGTGATCTTACCTACGAAGGTCCGGATCAGCAGGCCTATAAATCTATACAGTCAGCCGCTGCAACCGGCGGCAGGGCATATGACCTGCAAAACAATCAGCCGGCCGATGATTACAGCGACCTTGTCCAGTTTATCACGGTGCTTAATCAGTCATCATTAAGTGATCTTCCCTGTGCGCTGGAAAAAGTTTTTGATGTGGATGCATTTTTACGTGCCTATGCCATGGATGTGGCATCCGGTAACTGGGATGACTATGCATTTAACAAAAACAATTATTATCTCTATCATAATCCTTTTACTGATAAGCTTGAATTTATTGCATACGACTGCGATAATACTTTTGGCGTTGACTGGATTGGCATTGACTGGACCACGCGATCTGTTTACAGCTGGGAAAATGCGATTGAAAGGCCATTGGTATCGCGCCTGCTCGATGTGCCGGAATATAAAGACCGCTACAGCTATTACCTCAACCTGCTGGTGAATACCGTACTCAATCCTGTCAGCATAGGGCCGCATATTGACAGCATGAAAAACCTGATTACCGATGCTGCCCTGGAAGATGAATACAAAGGTTACGATTGGGGTTACACGGATAATGATTTTCTGAATTCATTTGGCAGCAATGGCATCGATGGCCACACTCCTTACGGGGTCAAGAATTTTATTGCGGCGCGGAAAACTGCGGCACAATCGGAGCTGGCATTAAACAATATTGTGCCGGTGCTGCGTGATGAACGTTTTGATCCGGTGTTGCCCGAAGCAGGGGAAGAAATTAATGTTATGGTTACGGCATTTGATAATGTAAGCGTCAGCAGCGTGAAGATTTTTTACGGCACCGATTCACTTTCCTTTACATCAGCTTCACTCTTTGATGATGGGCTGCATAATGATGGATTATCGGGCGATGCGCTTTACGGCGTTCAACTTCCATCGGTCGCCGTTAATGGTTATCTCTATTATCACCTGGAGGCAACCGACAATAGTAGTATCACCTCGCGGCATCCATTGTGCGGCGAATCGCGCATTAAGATTGGATTTGAACCACCAGCTATTTATATCAATGAGTTTCTTGCAGCAAATAATACGGTGATCGGTGACAACGCAGGGGAGTTTGATGATTATGTTGAACTGTATAATGCCGGTACTGTACCGGTTTATCTTGGCAATAAATACCTGACCGATGATTTCCAGGATCCGTCAAAGTGGCGCATGCCGGCCATCACCCTCAACGCCGATGCATACCTTCTCTTCTGGACCGACAATGATCCTGAACAAGGCTTTGATCATTCAAATTTCAGCCTCAATGCAGATGGAGAACAAATAGGGCTATTTGCCTCTGCGGAAGAACATTTTGCTGCAATCGATACCTTCAGTTTTGGAGTGCAGGCAACAGATGTTGCTGTTGGAAGATTGCCCAATGGCACCGGCCCTTTTGGCAACCTTGCCGCACCAACACCGGGATTTAATAATTATGCTGTTGGCATTGCCACGCCATTCAGTAACGGCAATTTTCTGCAAATTCTTTCCAGCCCGTCCTCCACGGCGGCAGTCATTCAACTTAGCTTGTCTGATGCTTCATCCAAAATCCGGCTGCAGTTATTTTCCATAAGAGGAGTGCTGCTGAAGGAAATACAGCCGGAAGGACTTGTCGCCGGCCGATATTTCTTCCCGTTGGAAACAGGAATGCTACCTCCGGGCATATATTTTATTAAAGCAACTATTGACGGAACCGGGCTCGTCAAAAAATTAGTGGTGCAATAACCACTCAATTTTCAATGTAACCGGACATTAATTGCCTAACGGCATCAGGAGATAATATCTTCCGTGCGGAACTAATCTGAAGGTGGAAGCATCCTTCAAAAATTACTTTTTCTGCTTCTTCTTATTTTTCTTTTCTTCCGTACTGTCTGCGGGCAACGCCGAATTACTGTTCTTGTTCTCACCGGCGATGGTATTTTGAGATGAGCCGGATGCAAGGTCTTTGTCTTTATAATAATCCTTTAGCGGATCATAAGCCACCTGAATCTTACCATCTGCCCCATCACGCATGCGCAGGAAAACGCTGGCACCAAGTTTAGTATCGGCACTTACGTTAGTGGGTTTGTAATCTTTCCCGCGCTTCTTCAGATTGCTCAGCGGTATCTGAATACTGATGTCCGTACCACCGTTAAATCCATATGTGCCCTCCACATATAACGTAGCTACATTGGATTGAATTTGCATGCGTGAAAGCGTCATCTTCTGCCCATTGATGGTTATGGTATCCTTTAACTGCGCAAATTCAATATTGCTGAAATCCCTGTTCTTGAAAACGTACTCCGAAATCTTGTCGAGGCCTTCCAGGTTCACCAGCGCTCCGTTTCTGATTGACATTTTGATCGTGCCGCGCATCGATTGCGGGTCAACGGCGTAATCCTTTTTAAGGAGGCTGCTGAAATTAATATTGGCAGTAAGCCGGCCTTTCAGATTGTCATTTGTGATGGCCTTCTGATTAAAATTGTTGAAAGAGTAGAAGAGTGAACTGATATCCGCGTTACCTATAGAAGCGGTTATAGCCATCTTATAGGGCGCTTTCTGCAGGTTTGTTATGCCGCCGTTTAATAAAAACGTTCCGCCCGAGGTATTCATTTGCAGGTTGTTGAACCGCAGGAAATCTTCATTCATAACGATATGTCCGCCAATATCGCTGGCGGAAAACTTACCTGAAATAACCTTGTCTGCCTCCAGCAGAATGTCTGCCTGCATTGTCTTAAAGATGTTATCAATAGAATTATTGATTTGTTTTTGCGAAGATTTCTTCTTCTTGCCGGCGCTTTTTTTCGGGGCTGTCTTCGCGGCCTTACTGTCCGATGCAAAGTTGTTGAAGTTGATGACACCGGCTTTTACCATCAGGTCTGCAAAAAGTGATTGCCCCGGCACAAACAGAAACGGGATAAAATGAATAACCTGGCCCGTTACACTTATTGCATTTTCATTCACCTTCATGCGCAGCTCATTAATCTTAAGCATGGAATCTCCAAACAACATAACAGCATTTACATCGGAAAAAACAAAACGGCGCGGCACATACTCAAACGATGCATTGCTGAGGTGAACGCTCCCTGTAATTTCTGCAAGGAAACGGTTGGTAATGGTATCAACATATTCCATCAGCTTGCCGTCATATTTAAAAGCAATGTCCAGTTTTCCGGAATTGAAGAGGAATTTCGAGGTATCCACAATTCCATAGACCTCTGCAAGGTCCATATTCACATTAGCATTCATCAGCATCGAAGGCTTGATAAGATCGGTGATGGCCACCTTCGACTTAATGGGAATACCACCGAGGTTGGCATTAAACCGGGCTAATATCACCTTTGAATTGTGATCATCGTTTATTTGTGTGGAATCGGCATGATTCATAAACCAGCCCAATGCATTCACTTCTGTAAATGTTTTGGTTTTCATGCTCAGCACGTTGTCGGTTGTCTTGAAAAATACATCTACGGCAGGCTTACTTCCGGGATACAAAGGTCCGTCAATCCTGATAGCGGCGATGAGCGGTTTTTCAAACTTAAATACAATCAGTTTTGCGGCAATGTGCTGCGTCACAATCGAATTTGCCTGTTCAACAGATATGTCAGGAGCATCTATTTCAAGATGCATGTGCGAGGTATCGCTGAAGGTGAAATTGCCACGCAGGAGCAGTTTTTTCTTGTCAACTTCAAGCGTGGAAGAAGTCAGTGTCAGCTTCTTTTCTGCAATATTAAAATCAGCATTCAGCTCAACTTTCACGGTCTTATTGGTGAGGTAACTGCCTTTGTCGGCATTGAAGGCAAGTCCCCCAAAATAGATTGTCCCTGTCATCTTATCGTTGATATGCGCGGGTGACATATCAAGTTTCTGTTCCAAGTCTTTAAACTGAATTTTGAACCATTTGTTTTTCGCGGAATCCACCATGCTGAATTGCACATTCTTCCATAATACCTTATCAATGGATGCCGTGAAAGAAGATTGGGATGCAGTGTCTTTAGGGGCCGCTGAATTTTTCCGGATGATACTGGTATTACTGTATCCGTTTTTCATTTTTACAAGCGAAACGGAAGCATCGGAGATGGTGATACTCTTCAGTTTCAATTCACCTAACAGGAGTCTTCTCAGTATAAGCTGAAGGGTAATTTTTTTTGCATGAAATAGTTCAACATGGTGTACCGGATACAGTGAATCTCGCAATACAGCATCCTGAAGGGTAAGCGAGAAACTTGGAAAGTTATGCAAGACAGTGAAATCAATGTCTTTGATTTCAAGGGTGCCACTTATTTTATCGCTTATGGACCGGTTGACTTCCGCCAGGATTTCGTTCTTATACATTTTGGCAAGCAGGTAACCTCCTGTAATAATTAAAATAAAAAATATTACGAGGCCTATGGCGCCATTCCTGATATATCTTTTTGTCTTCTTCGTCACAAAACGTAATTATACTTGTAAAACTAACAAGATTTATGTTTTGATGCTATGAGATACATTGCAAAACACGTTATCCGGCGTATCATGTTTAACACTTAAAAATGAGATCACCATGGTAAGTAACCGGCAGGCATACTCGTACGATGGTGACTGTTTGGTATCAATTAATGGGACGCTGCTGCCTGAAGTGATAAACTTTTATTTTCATTACAATGCCGCAGTCATATAATGGGATGCATCATTATAGTGCAGATGCGCCGCCTGAAGGTTCACTGCACACTATGAAAATTAATACGCCACCTGGCTGGTTATGCAACAATTGCCTGCAGTAAATGTGTGGTAATTCTCAGGAAACCGAAAACTTTGGCAATTCGACGGGGATATCGGTTTTGGCAATAGCCTGCCATCCGCCTAAAATATTTTTTAAGCTGTGAATACCATTTCGTTTAAGCAGCGATGCGGCTATCATAGAGCGGTAACCGGCCTGGCAATGTATGTACAGATCTTCCTTGTCAGCTAATTTACTGAGTTGCTCATCAAACTGCTGCAGCACTACATTTACCGCACCTTCTACATGACCATTCTCATATTCGCTTTCTTTTCTCACATCCACCACGTTAATACTGTCGTGCTTATAGTCCAGATTAAATTCTTCCGCATCAATGGATATTACCATATCACAGGCGTTTCCCTTATTTTTCCAGTTGTCAAACCCGCCTTCAAGAAAACCAATCACGTTGTCATAACCTACTCTCGACATCCTGATTATCGCTTCCTTTTCTTTTCCAGGTTCAGTTACCAGCAGAACCGGTTCATCTATGTTTACCAGCGTTCCCACCCATTCTGCAAAACGGCCGTTCAGGCCAATAAATACTGAGCCCGGAACAAATCCCTTTTCAAATACGCTTTCATGCCGGGTGTCAATTACCAGCGTCCCCTTCTCCATTTCATGCATAAATGCTTCGGGTGATAGCGGGCGCATGCTTTTATGCAAGATATCATCAAGAGGGGCATAACCTTGTTTGTTAATCTTTGCATTTAAAGGAAAATACTGCGGCGGACGTGACAGGCCGGTTGTAATAGCTTTTATGAAATCTTCGCGGCTAATGTCCTGCAGTGCATAGTTCAGCTTCTTTTGCTGACCAATGGTACTCCAGGTTTCTTTGCCGATATTTTTTCCGCAGGAAGATCCCGGTCCATGTGCCGGATACACTATCACATGATCAGGAAGCTTTTTAACTTCATTCAGCGAATCATACATACGGGAGGCCAACTCTTCTTTGCTGATTGCGGCACCAAACAGATCGGGTCTGCCCACATCACCCACAAATAAAGTGTCGCCGGAAAAGATACAGTAGGGTTCTCCTGATTCATCCCGAAGCAAGTAGCAGGTTGATTCCGGCGTATGCCCCGGCGTATGTATTACTTCGATGTCAATGGCGCCTATCTTAAACCGCTGATGGTTTGCCGCAACAATAACAGGATAACTCGTGGTGGTCTCGGGTCCGTAGACAATTGGAGCACCGGTTTTCTTAGAAAGATCAATGTGGCCTGAAACAAAATCAGCATGAAAGTGCGTTTCAAAGATATATTTGATAGCCACGCCTTTTTGCGCTGCCAGGTCAATATAGCTCTGATAGTCCCGAAGAGGGTCAATTACTGCCGCTTCACCGTTTGACTCTATGAAATAGGCGGCCTCTGAAAGGCAATTCGTGTAAAGTTGTTCTACTTTCATTTAACACCTGATACCGGGGAAAGGAGATCCGTTACCGGGCGCGAAGATATTACTTTTTCGACTCAAACTTTCTAACGATATTCATCAGTTGTTTCACGTTAGCATAGTGAATCGAATAGAAAATGCGTTTGCCATCGCGACGGTACTTTACCAGTTCAGCGGTACGCAGTATTTTCAGATGTTGTGATGTAATAGATTGTTCCAGTCGCAGAGAACGGTAAATCTTATTTACATTGATCTCACCATTCTTATCAATAAAAGTGATAATAGAAAGACGTAATGGATGAGCGAGCGCTTTAATCCGGCTCAATCCCTTTTTTGCCAATGCATAATCAAGCAATAATGTTTCAGCCATTTGTGTATGTTGGTTTTAGAAATTCACACGTATAACGAAAAGAAGGATAAATAGTTTACTTAAAGGCAATGATTTTTTAACTACGGCTGCAAACGTAGCAAAAAATAATATTCTTTTCGTTTGACTGAAGTTACGATCTGCCTCTCAGCCCGTCTTTTACAATATAAAGACGGGACTCATAAGCACAAGCCGTAGGGAATTAATTTGCGAGTTCTTCAACCAGATCAGCAAGTTCTGCAATACGATCCTCATTCAGAGAATAGTAAATAAACTTGCCTTCGCGTTCTGTCTGAACAACTTCCGCATTCCGGAGTATGGCAAGGTGTTGTGAAGCCACTGATTGCTCAAGCCGCAATTTCACGTAGATCTCCGTCACTGTCATTTTTCCGTGATCTTCCAGCAGCTTGATCATTGATTGGCGAAGTTTATGATTCACCGCACGTAACACACCGGCAGCCTTTTTCAGGGCGCTGTAATCTATTTTGATAGGTGCTTTTGAACTTCCGTTTTTTGAAACGAGGGTAAGTTCAGGAACTGTTTTAGCCATGTTTAAAAATTTAACTCAATTGAAAAATAAAGGCACGTATAATTAACAAATTCAATGCCGAAGGGTTTTAAAATCTGCTAATTAATATGCAAAAATGAAGGTTATTTTAATATAAGCCTTATGTCATAGACTCAAATACTACCCAACAGGCAATTTTTATTACTGAATGAGCAAATGGCCGGCATCAACGGGGAATAACAATAAGCCGTAATGTGTCAATTTAGCAGGATATTTCAAATGATAATGACTGTATGGCCCGGTTATACTATTTCAAAGTACGCTGATAACTGGCAACAGCGTTATCCGGCACCTTATCTATCCTGTTGATGCAGTATTAGAGGGCATTAATCTTCAGCAGATTTAACCGGCAATAATACCAGGTACCTTAATAATACCTGGAGAGGACATCTCATTCATAATATCTTCTTTGCCGAAGTGACAAAAGCCGGCTTTATATAGTGGGGTTCAAAATATATGGGATCCGTGAAGGCTGCACTGGCAAACATTCTATCACCCCATTGGATCATCCATTTGGCGGAAGGCGTTGTAATTTCATCAAACTCCGGGCGATGCACCGATACAAATTGCCGGCATTTTGTGGCGCCGCTGCCGCCTATTAATATTTTTTCATCACCCTGCATATCACTTAAGAATCCGGGCGCTAAAATGTGATTTACAGGAGGACGAATGATGTCCACATTGTGCGAATACAATCCATAGTAAATCTCATTCCTTCTTGCATCAATGGTTGGACAATAAATGCACTTCCGTTCACCGACATTTGCACGCATCCCGTTTGCTAATGCCTGCAATGAATCCACAGCAATCAGGGGCTTATTCAATGCATAGCACATACCCTTGGCGGTGGCAGTGCCAATCCGAAGTCCGGTATAAGAGCCCGGGCCTGCGCTGAGTACAATTGCATCCAGCATTTTGGCATCGTATTTCGCTTCCTGCAAAACCTGTTCAATCATGACTATCAGCATTGCTGCATGATTTGCATGCTCCGTTGTTTCCTTCAGCGAAAGCAGGGAACTACCAAGGCTCAATGCTACGGAGCAAACCGGAGATGATGTTTCAATATGAAGCAGCAATGGAGCAGCCATAAGATTGTTGTTAGCGGAACCGGAGGAGAGATGGTGCTGTGTCTGCCAACCGGTATCCTGCATCATAACAGGCTGCGGTGCAGCAAGTGCTGACATACAGCCGGACAGATTGCAACAGTTTTACCATGAAAGCAATCAGCTGTTCTGCTAATAATGCTTTCATTAAAAGGTTGCCTTTAACTCAACATTCATATCGCCCCGCTTAACGATAATGGTTGTGCTCTCGCCTTTCTGAAATGCTGCCAGTGCTTTCATATACGCCATGATGTCAGCTACCTGATAATCGCCGATAGCCAGGATAATATCTCCTTTCTTAATACCGGCCAGCGCAGCAGGTTTTCCTTCATCAACACCATCGACGCGCAAACCTGTACCATCATAAAGATAGTCGGGAATGATGCCCAGCCTTACTTTAAACTGCGGGATATCGGCATTCTCGGTTTCTTTGGTTTTCACAAAGGGAAGCGGTGCAGTATCATCATCAAGCTGTGTGACGATGGTGGCAATCAACTGCACAATGGAGGCTTCAGCTTTATAATTGATCTTCTCCGCATCATCAGAAGGCTTATGATAATCTTCATGTGTACCTGTAAAGAAATTCAATACAGGAATATTTGCATAGTAGAATGAAGTATGATCTGTAGGACCGGTCCCGTTTTCTCCCAATTTAAATTTCAGGCTATCAAATGAAAGTGTACGGATGAAATTAAAGGCATCCGGTGACGTGCCGAGTCCGCTGAGTTCCATCCCCTTCTCACTGTCATAACGGCCAACCATATCCATGTTAACCATAAAATTGATGTTGTTGGTATCAATGGTCGGATGCTGAACCCAGTACTTCGATCCAACTAATCCCAGCTCTTCACCAGAAAAATTTAAAAACAGGTAGTTGTTCTTTTCCTTTATGCCATTGTTTTGAAAATAGCGCGCCAGTTCCAAGATGGCAGCGGTACCGCTGGCATTGTCATCGGCACCATTGTGAATAGCCGGTTCACCGCGATAAAGCGAGTTACCATATTCTCCATAGCCAAGGTGATCGTAATGCGCACCCATCACCACGGTATAAGAAGCGCCATTATCAATAAATGCTGCAACATTGTGTCCGGTCAGCGTCAGCTTATCAAGCTGTGTGCTGATAGATGCCACATTAAATTCAGTACGCCAGTTTTTTTTGAGAGAAGCTGATTTGACAAAGATTACCGGGATTTCAAATGTCGGCGAATTGATATCGAGGTTAGCCTTCAGATCTTCGGCATCGGCTGAGGTATTTGTAAAAATAATTGCAATGGCTCCCTTGTTCTTCGCGGTTTCAATCCTTGTTTTCAAATCTGCAAACGGGCCATATTTGGAATGCGGGTTGTCCCCTTCCGGCGTGCTGCATTCCATCAGGTAAATACTGCCTTTAAGATCCGACAGGTTTTTATAGCTGTCATAACCTATGGCAGGGGCTACGATGCCGAATCCAACATCCACTATTTTACCTTTTGCTTTTCCGTTGCCGGAAGAATTCAGCGGATAAAAATCTTCATTCAGATTCAGATTAATTCCATTTATGGTGAGCTGATTCCTGCCGCTCATCTCTTTGCCATAAGTGAAGTTGAATGGTTGCAGGTAACCGTTTTCACCTTTCGGTGCTAACCCCATTTTTTTATACTGTCCAATGAGATACTGATATGCCTGCTTTTCCCCCTTTGAGCCCGTATTTCTTCCCTTCAGCTTATCGGAAGCCAGGTAATAAACGTGCTCTTTCAAATGGCTCACCAGCAGTGTGTCCTGCGAATCGGCAAAGATTAATATTCCGGGATGGCACAGCAGCAGCAAAAGGTAAAGTGCAAATTTTTGCATGGTGGCAGTTTGTTTATTGCAATTGATGAAATGAAGGTATCAGGAAGAAATCAGATTCAGGCCTCAAAATTAATTCATAGTGGCTGAACAAACGGAAAGAAACGCCACAGCGGGTGGAATAAAAAAAAGCTGTTGCATTCACATCCAACAGCTTCTCTGCGGTATATTGCTGAAGTTACTTTTGTGCCATAAGTGCTTTTGAGTACACTTCCTGATTATTCAGCACCTCGATCGCTTTCTTAACATCAGGATCGTTTTTCAGTCCGGCCTCCAGCCGGCCATCCTTAAAATAGTAACGGCTGGCAATTTCTTCTTCCAGTAATTCGCTGATCTGTTCTTTGTTCTTCTGCAGATCATGTTCTTTGTCATGCATCATCGAGTTTTTCAATGCCGAAAATTGATCATGAATTGCCGCCCAGTAATCTTCCTTTTCTGCCGCTTCCTGCAAAGCTTTCAGTTTTTCTTCTGTCTTGGTGGAGTAGTCATAATCTTTCTGGCTCAGGAATGCAGTAAACTCATTATAGTCGGTATCTGTCAGCTTGAAATCCATTGGATCGGCAATCGTATTATGACGGAGGCGGTATTGCGTTGCAAAGTCGAAAATGAGTCCTTTATCAACCAGGCTGTAAGAAATCGGGGCAAGTTTTTCGGCGTCCGTTGCAAAATCAGGATCAACGCCGCCGCCGTCATAAACGGTCCTCCCGCTTTTCGTCTTAAATGCTGTTTTCAATGAATCCGGGATTTTTCCGACGCTGCCATCTTCATTACGGTGCGCATAATCAAGTGCCTGTATACATCGTCCGCTTGGAGTGAAATAATGAGCGGTTGTTACTTTCAGCTGAGTGCCATAGCTGAGCGGGCGTGTGGTTTGTACCAGTCCTTTTCCAAAGGTTTTTTGCCCGATAATCACTCCACGATCATAGTCCTGCACGGTTCCTGAGACAATTTCAGAAGCGGATGCAGATCCATTATTGGTAAGAATGGCTAATGGAATCCTGGTATCCACTGCAGCATCAATAGCGTAAAAAACCTTATCCCATTCTTTAACCTTGCCGCGGGTGCTGACAATCTCATTTCCCTTATCAATAAAAATATTGGCCACATTAACTGCTTCATTAAGCAAACCGCCGGGATTTCCTCTCAGATCGAGCACAATGGCTTTTAACTGATTTTTAGATTGCAGTTCTTTAAATGCATTTTCCACTTCCTGTCCGCAACCTTCCGTAAATTGTTCGAGCCGGATATATCCGATATTATTGTCGATCATACCGGAATAAGATACACTGCTGACCTTAATCTCTTCACGCTCCAGCGTTTTCAGCAACTGATTTTTTTCACCCGGACGCTGAATCAACAACTTTACTTCCGTACCCGGCGTGCCTTTCAGAATTTTGCTGATATCATCCACATCTTTTCCTTTGGTTGACTTACCATCCACTTCCAGGATGACATCACCGGCCATCAGGCCTGCCTTGTTGGCCGGATAATTAAGATATGGCTCAGCAATAACAATCAGGTCGCCCGATTTACGAATGAGTGCCCCAATTCCTCCATACTTTCCAGTAGTTTGGAAACGATAACCTTCAATATCGGCTTCAGAAATATAATTTGTATAAGGATCCAGTGTTTCAAGCATGGCATCCATACCGGTCTTCATGAACTTTGCCGGTTCAATATCATCCACGTAATAGGTATTTACTTCTTTATAGAGCGTTGCAAAAATGTCGAGGTTCTTGGAGATCTCGAAGTAATTGTTGGTGACTGCCGCAATTGGAAGAAAGGCAGCGACAGACAATCCTGCCAGCAGCAGCAGTGTTTTCATTTTCTTTTTCATAAGCATGTCGGGGTTTACTATTTAGCAGGCGCATATTTTAGGATAGCGCCTCTTAAAATTTTACGCTAAACGAAATTATGCGAAAAATATTGAACCGGCTGCTCATTTAGACGAATGCATTTTCGCTGGCGACCAGCAGCGTTTTTCGGGTAATGGAAGCAGCCAGCAAGACAAACAGCGATTGCATCGGATCATCTTTCATTGATCATCGCCGGAAAAGCCCGGAAACAATCATTTCATGGTACAGGATCATGGCCATGTCCGCCCCAGGGATTGCAACTCACTAAGCGCTTTAATGCCATCCAGCCGCCTTTGAAAGGGCCATACTTAACAATCGCTTCCACGGCATATTGCGAACAGGTGGGCGTGTACCGGCAGGCCGGCAGCAGCCATGGGGAGACGGCGCGCTGGTAAAATCGCACCAATCCGATCAGGACGCTACTTAATATGTTTTTCAGCACCTGCATTGTTTTGTAGGAGACGGTGGATAATGGCATTCATTTTCTCATTAATCAATTCATAAGGCTCCATCACCTTTGCTGCGTAAACAAATGCCAGGAGCAGCTTTTTTGGTTCCGGGTTAATCTGTTCCAGCAATACGTTTTTGTTTAGCCGGTAACATTCCCTCATCATTCTTTTCAACCGGTTACGATCAACGGAGCGCGGAAAATTTCTGGAAGAAACAGCCATCAGCACCTGAACCGAACCCGGGGCCGGGGCGGATTTCAGGAAGAGATGCACTTTAAAAGGGTACAAAAAAAAAGACGAACCGTTGTTAAACAGTTCGTCGATCAGTTTCTTGCCCGAAAGCCGCTCTTCCCTTTTAAAAGTAAATCTAAGTGGATTTGAGGCGTTGTGTTTCACATTGCTACCCGAAAAAGTAATCCAAAGACCGTAGCTCCGGAAAACGCTGATATTACTTCAGGCGTTTTTCATCGGAAACGGTCAGTTTCTTGCGGCCCTGCTTTCTGCGGCTGCTAAGAACGGCACGGCCATCTTTGCTTTTCATGCGCTCGCGGAACCCGTGTTTGTTTTTGCGCTTGGTAGTAGAGGGTTGATACGTTCTCTTCATGACTGTGTTGCTTCGTTTAGGGGGTGCGAAAATAGCACCTAATTCTCAAATTATAGCATTGCCGGGGAAAATTAAGCATTCATCGAAATGAGAAACTCTTCATTCGACTTGGTGCCTTTCATGCGATCGAGCAAGAATTTCATGGCTTCTTCACTCGTCATGTCAGCCAGGTGATTGCGGAGGATCCACATACGCTGCAGCATTTCACGATCGAGCAGCAGATCTTCGCGGCGTGTACTGGAGGCTGTGACATCCACCGCAGGGAATATCCGTTTGTTTGAAAGCTTGCGGTCGAGCTGTAACTCCATATTGCCTGTTCCTTTAAATTCTTCAAAGATCACTTCATCCATCTTCGATCCTGTATCAATCAACGCTGTAGCAAGGATCGTTAATGACCCGCCATTCTCAATATTCCGGGCGGCGCCAAAAAACTGTTTCGGTTTATGCAGGGCGTTTGCTTCCACGCCGCCCGATAAAACTTTTCCGGATGCCGGTGAAACTGTATTGTGGGCACGTGCCAGTCGTGTAATAGAGTCGAGCAGAATCACCACATCATTTCCGCATTCAACCATACGTTTAGCTTTTTCCAAAACGATGGCCGCCACCTTCACATGTTTTTCGGCCGGTTCGTCAAAAGTGGATGCAATTACTTCAGCGCGTACACTCCGCTCCATGTCGGTTACTTCTTCCGGCCGTTCATCAACCAGCAGGACGATGAGATAAACTTCAGGATGATTCTTGGCAATGGCATTGGCCACCGCTTTCAACAACATTGTTTTGCCGGTCTTCGGTTGCGAAACGATTAATCCACGCTGCCCTTTACCAATTGGTGTGAAAAGATCTATGACCCGGGTAGAATAATCATTTGGTTCCAGGAAGAGGTCCAGTTTTTCATTCGGAAACAGCGGCGTCAGGTAATCAAACGGCACCCTGTCGCGCACCTCTTCCGGTTTTTTGCCATTGATGGATTCTACTTTTAATAAGGCAAAATATTTTTCACCTTCTTTCGGAGGCCGTACAGAACCGGTAACGGTATCGCCGGTTTTGATGCCAAAAAGTTTAATTTGAGAAGGGGATACATAAATATCATCGGGTGAAGAGAGATAGTTATAATCTGAAGAACGCAGGAATCCATAGCCGTCACTCATAATTTCCAACACTCCTTCTCCATCCACCATGCCGTCGAGATCAACATTAAAGGCGGCTTCTTTTCGGAACGGAAGGCGTTGAAACTGACCGTTTTTCTCGTACCGAATAGCCTCTTCCATTTTCTCTTCTTTCGTCATTGGCTGTTCTTCTGCTTCTGTGGAAACAGCGGGCACTTCGGCAACCGGTTCAGGTAAAGCAACAACCTCAACGGGAGGCGCGGCATTTTCTCCGGCAACAACATGCTTTTTCCGGGTACGGCCTTTGGGCTTGGCATCTTCTGCCATGGTTTTGGCGAGCTCAGGAGCGATTGCCTGTTTATCCAGAATCTTATAGACAAGTTCCTGCTTTGGAAGCTTGTGATAATTTTCAATCTTCAGACTCTCGGCAACGTCTTTAAGTTCCGGAACGAGCATTTCGTTCAATTGAAGAATATCGTACATAAAAGGGGTTAAATGGTGTGAGCTATTACATTAAATGCAGTGGCTTTGCATGAAGTGCAAGTAAGAAAGCCTTGTCCTGCGTGAATGAATGGTTAAAAAATAACTTTTTGTTTTGATAAATCGAAATCCCGGAATGGGGAAAAACGAAGAGATGCAGGCAAATGTAGGGAAAGAAATTTAAACTGCAAATTTGATCCGCTTTTACAATCATTGCAGCATCTACTGCTAAATTGAATTAGCAAAAAACTAAATTTAAAGACCGGTGAGCAACATGCTTCACCTGAGGGCAGTCAGTCAGCACGGTGATTGATTACCTGCTTACCTCAAACAGATAAAATGGAACATCAAAGAAAGCTCACAAGGAATGAGAAAAGGGCACCGCGCAGTAAAGCGGATGCGGGGACGGATGCCAAGCAGAAAAATGACACGGGCCGCATTATTTTGTGGATGCGTCATTGGCCAGGGTTGATAGCTGCCGCATTCGGCTTTTTACTGTATGCACAGACCATCAATTACGAATATACTTTGGACGATGATGCTGTGATCGAAAACAATTACATCGTTCACCAGGGAATCAGCGCAACGGGAACGTTATTGAAAACATCGTACCTGGCTGGCTCAAATTCCGGGCAGGATGTTTTGTATCGTCCTTTATCACTGATCATGTTTGCCGCAGAATGGCAGCTGCAACCGGATTCTCCTGCGCTCAGTCATTTCATTAATGTTTTACTCTATGCACTCACGGGACTGTTACTATTCAGACTGCTGAGCAGACTTTTCAACAACAACATCCTTTTTTCTTTTCTCACCACCATGCTGTTCATGGCTCATCCGTTGCATACGGAAGTGATAGCCAATATCAAAAGCCGTGATGAAATTCTTGCTTTCCTTTTCAGCATCATCGCCATCGGCAGCCTGCTGGATTATCTCGCCTCGAATAAATCAATAAAAATTATTATAGCTGCCGGCGCATTTTTCCTGGCATTGCTGTCAAAAGAAAGTGCTGTTACCATGTTAGCGGTAATACCTTTGTTGTTGTTTGCCCGGTGCCATCTTCCGCTGCGGAAAATCGGGTTATACGTTATTCCATTCCTGATCGTATCGCTGCTGTATTTCATGATAAGGAATGCTGTGCTGCAAGGTTTTATGCATACCGGTAAGATTTCCATGCTCGACAACATACTGGCCGCCGCCCCCGATTTTTCAACCCGTTCCGCAACGGCCATCTATGTGCTTGGAAGATACCTTTTGCTGCTGATTTTCCCCGTTTATCTGTCTTACGATTATTCCTATGCCGCCATCACCTTGCTTGACTTTGCAGACTACCGTGTATGGGTTTCGCTGCTGGCATTATTGATCATCAGCGGATATGCGGCGGCCACCATCAGCCGAAAAGATACACTGGCAGTCGCCATTATTTATTTCCTGATCACGGTCTCGGTTGCATCAAACCTGTTTGTCACTATTGGAACCGTAATGGGAGAAAGATTACTGTATGCGCCTTCATTGGCGGTGTGCCTGTTGCTGGCTGCTTTGCCGGGACGGTGGCTCAAAGGCGGAGATGTGGCAACTAACTCGGCGATTGAACAATATCCGGGTGATTTTTTGAAGAAACATTCCAATATACTTATCATGGCAGCCATGCTCATTGCTTTGTTTTCATTTAAAACCATAAGCAGGAGTATGGTTTGGAAAAACAATTATTCGCTGGCACTGGCAGGAGTACAGGATGTTCCTAACAGCTCAAGGGCGCATTACTTCCTGGGAGGTGAGCTGACACATGTTATTGCTAAAGACGAAACAGATCCTCTAAAGCGCAATGCAATTTACAGGCAGGCAATTGATGAGTTGACAAAAGCCGTCACCATTGCTCCGGAAAATGCAGCGGTGTATACGGATATCGGACTTACTTACTTTGCGATGAACGATACCGTTAATGCCATTAAATACTACGACATAGCATTGCAGCATGACCGGCTGGACAAACGGGCTATGAATAACAAAGGGATTCTGCTGGTGAAAAAGGATAATAAAGCTGCCATGGCACTCTTTGCCGAAGCGATACGCATTGATCCGCATTTTGCAGATGCCCTGAAAAATCTGGGTAACCTGTATGGTTTCACCGGCGATCTTGATAATGCCATGCTGTATTTCAACAGGTCGATACCTTATCAGCACGACCGTAAAGCTCTTGCCGAGACTTACCGGTTTATGGCCATGATCAGTGAACACAGGGGCGATAAAGTGAAAGCCGAATATTACAATTCCCAAGCAAGAGAAAATACACAACCCTGATGCGACTTTACAATAATTTCCCCATGGCATTTTGCTGCAATGCCTTCCCGCCTGTAACCCGATTATGAATTACCTTTGCCCGCTTCATCAGTGACATGAAACAATACAAGCATATCTTTTTCGACCTTGATGAAACCTTATGGGATTTCAGGTCTAATTCGCAGGAAACGCTTACGGAAGTGTTTGGGTTATACCGCCTGGAAGAAAAAGGGATTGAGGAACAAACATTTTACAACCACTACTATTATCACAACAACATTTACTGGGAACTATTCAGAAAGGGTGCAATCGGAAGGGAAGTCCTGCGCGTGGAACGGTTTATAAAGACGTTACAGGAATTCAATGTGGCCGATGATACACTGGCTCAGAACATGTCGGGTTCCTATCTGCAGATTCTTCCCACCAAAACAAAGTTACATGATGATGCCATTGAGGTACTGACTTACCTGCAGCTGAAATATTCGCTGCACATTATCACCAATGGTTTTGAAGAAGTGCAGTTTATGAAGTTGCGCCACTCCGGTCTTGCGCCCTTTTTTAAATATGTTATCACCTCGGAGATGGCCGGCAGCCAGAAACCTAACCGTGCCATTTTCAAGTATGCTTTTGATATCACCAATGCTTGTGCTTTTAACAGCATTTTTATTGGTGACAGCATAGAGGCCGACATGCAGGGTGCCAAATCCGTTGGTATGGACCATGTGCTTTTCAATCCTGAAAAAGTATCGCACAACGAACAGGTGACGTATGAAGTGACCGCATTACGGGAACTGAAATCATTTCTCTGAGCAAGTGTGCTAAACAGTGATGATGGCCACCATGAGATACAATACAACGGTCATCAGCAATGCAATGAAATACAAGACGGATAGCGAGACCAGTTTACGCAATGTATTAAAGCCGGACAGGCGGTAACAATTTTTCATCGCGAGGAAAAGATAGATCATCAGGAGCAGCATCAGCCAGTTCGTGGAAACGGCAAAACCCGTAGCAAAATATAGCATAAGCAACAGCAGCATTGCGAGAAAGGCAAATGCATGAAAATGGAGCGTAAAGACGGCGTGATCAACAAAATATATTTTACGGCGGATGAAAATCAGTTTTAGCAACAATGCAAAAACCGGAATGAGCACAAACATCAGCTTAGGTAAATTATGGGTGACATTCTCCGTAAATCTTTCCATCGCCTCTTTTTCGTCCATGGTATTAAGGTGAATAATAAGGCGATCCATCGCCTGTTGCAGTTTCCCCGGCCTGTTTTCCGGCAGCAGCCTGTTTATGGAATCATTGTATGCGGCAATGCTGAGCGGCAATTCAGCATCGCGTATTTTTATCACAGACGGTTCCGTGGTATGTTCCTGCTGTCCGTCAACCACCAATGCCTGGCTGTTCGTATCAGCAGTTTTTGCCGTTATGAATTGTGGAGCAGTTACGCTGTCAGGAGATGCAGGTAAGGAAGGGACCTGCGGAAGATTTATTGCATCACGCGTTGAATCGAAGGCATCCGACATGCTGTCGCTGGTGAAAAGCTCACCTTCATTTAATGCATTGCGCAGCTTGCCCGTGGCGAGAAAAGAAAACGCGATGAAAAAAACGATGCTGATGAAGAGATACAGTTGTATGGGATGTACATAGCGTACTCTTCTACCCTCCATAAATTCTTTGCTGAGAAAGCCGGGCTTAAACACCAGCGGCCCCAAGGTATTCATAAACTTACCATCGAAGTGCCAGTAATGTGCAACAGCATGTGCCAGCATTACATAAAACGGTTCGTGGAGGGGTTCATCTTTCTGTCCGCAATGGTAACAGTAGTGACCTTGTAATACGGTTCCGCAATTGAGGCATCTTTTATTATCAAACGACCCGGCTGTTTCGCGCCTGTCAATGGGAATGGTATTGATCAATGCCGAAATATTTGCATTTGCATAAATGCCGAAAGCATCAGTGAGGGTTCCTTTTATTCCGGTAGTAGTTTTAATAAGATAGACGATGGCGCTTTCTTCCGGATCCGTTGCGCCTTCTATGCGGTGGAATGCTTCAATCACCAATTGAGCCGGAGAAAAAAGCTGACCTGTTTCCAGGCAACGCAACCCGGTTGGTTCGGCTGAAAAGCTAAAACGGAAATCCTGTTGCGCCGCGGCATCAATTGCATCCAGTACGGTTTCATATTGGTTGTCGGTCATTTGCAAGGCTATATCCTGAACCCACTGTCACCGGCTATTCGCCGCCAGCACCGGAGTGCTGCGGAAGGCATTCCATCTCTTCATCCGTGCCTCTTGGCTTCATTCTTCAAACACTTCAATCTCTTTATGCGCTTTCACCAATTCACCAAACTTGCCGATATACCGCGTGGCTCTCACAATATGATTGTCTATCCAGTGATAGTTTCCGCCGCGTGGTTTCCCCAGCAGAATGCCATGATATTTAAAACCATATTTGTTCAGCCAAGCTTCGGTGATGGCACGCAGGCTTTCTGTTCTGGAAGAAAAGAAATAAATGATGTGGCCTTCATCGTACCACTTGTTGATGGTTTGCAAAGCATCCGGAAAGGGTTCACAGGTCACCATTCTTTCCGGCTCTTCGTTGGGAATATCTTCCGTGATGGTGCCATCAATATCAATCAGGAAATTCTTTTTTTCCTCTGCTAACACAGGACTGATCGTATGTCCGTTTTCATCAAATGCGGGCTTCAGTACTTCTTCCGGGTTTTCCATACTATAATGTTTAGGCAAAATTATAAACTTTGACACGGAATGCCGCAGCAGTAATCTGCAGTGGTGTTAACAAACAGTTAGCAATAAGTTCACCAGCCAAGGATTCATTCAGTATTGCTCCGGAGAAAAAACCAAACAACACAGTAATGCAAAACGTAATTTGTATATGAACATTCAGGAACAAATCAAAGCGTATATGCTCAGCCAGCCTGGTCCAAGGCGCAGTGATATGCAGGCCTTGCACGAGACCATTCTGCAAATAATGCCCAACTGTAAACTATGGTTTATGGATGGCAAAAACAGCGAAAACAAAACTGTTTCCAATCCCAATATCGGTTATGGAATAATTACCATAAAATATGCAGATGGAAAAACCAGGGATTTTTACAAGATCGGTATGAGCAGCAACACAACAGGCATCTCTGTGTATATCATGGGGATGGAAGATAAGCAGTACCTGGCCCGAACGTATGGCAAAAAAATAGGCAAGGCAAGCGTGAGTAGCTATTGCATTAAATTCAGAAGGCTGGAAGACATAAACAGGGATGTGCTTGAAGCGGCAATATCAGCTTCTGTTGGGCACAGCTGATCAGTCAGACAAGATGAATGGTTACACATGAAGATTAACCTTGGAAGGAACAGGCTGCTGTAGCAATATAAAATGACGTCTGATACAATGGTTACGCGGTTCCGTTATTTTGAATGACGGATTTGCCGGTGCCGGAAATAAAGCAGCTATTGCAACCTGTGATTGTTGTTAAACGTGTAACTGCATTATCTCCTGTCTGCGTAACAAATCGTAAGCAAACGTATTTTATCTGCTCCGGCTATTACTATCTGTTCTTGTCTACCTTTGCTGCACAATTATTATTCATGGATTTAATGACCCCTGTGCCGCTCTCCGCCATCAATTCGCTGATCGGCGCAAAACTACTCGGCGATGAAAAATACAGGCTGAAAGGCATCAATGAAATACACATGGTGCGCGAGGGCGATCTCACTTTTGTTGATCATCCCAAATATTATGAGAAGGCTTTACACTCGGCGGCATCCGTTATCCTGATCAACAAAGCAGTGGAACCACCTGCAGGCAAACACCTGCTTATATCCGAGGATCCATTCCGCGATTACAATTTTTTAACTGCTTACTACAGGCCATTTGAAGGCGCCACCCGTTCCATCAGTGAGCATGCCGTAATAGGTGAGGGAACCGTTATTCAGCCCGGCGCTTTTATCGGGCATCATGTTACGATCGGTAAAAACTGTCTCATTCATTCCAATGTGAGCATTTATGATCATTGCATTATTGGCGATCATTGTGTGGTGCATGCCAACACGGTTATCGGCGGCGATGCATTTTATTTTAAAAAATACCCTATGAGGGGTTACGTGAAGATGCACTCCTGCGGCCGTGTGATCATACATGACAACGTGGAAATCGGTGCCTGCTGCACCATTGATAAAGGTGTGTCCGGGGATACGGTGATTGGTGCCGGCACCAAGCTCGACAATCAGGTACACATCGGGCACGATACGGTGGTGGGAAAAAATTGTCTTTTTGCCGCACAGGTTGGCATTGCGGGTGTAACAAAGATTGAAGATGATGTGATATTGTGGGGGCAGGTGGGCGTAAACAAAGACCTGGTGATCGGCAGGGGCGCTGTGGTTTATGCACAGTCAGGTGTTCCCTCCAGCATCGACGGAGGTAAGGTTTATTTCGGGTCGCCCGTGCAGGAAGCGCGGGAAACGATGAAACAGATTGCACTGCTGAAACGGTTGAAAGAATTGTTCGTAAAGACGGGCTGATCTTTGCATCTCACTTCATAGTTGCACAGAAACAGATAACACTATAACACAGGATTCATTTAAACATTATTCATACCATGAAGAAAATAACAGTACTTGGTGCCGGCATGGTTGGCCGCACCATTGCCATAGATCTTGCCAAGCATTATGCAGTAACGTCTGTTGACCTCCGCGCTTCCAACCTTGCATTGCTTCCTGCTCACATCGGAAAAACACAGGCCGACCTGGCTGATCAAAAAAAAATCCGTCAGGTGGTGGCCGGCGCCGACCTCGTTATTGGCGCTGTTCCGGGATTTATGGGTTTCGATATGCTATCAACGGTAATAGCACAGAAAAAGAATATTGTTGACATCTCATTTTTTCCTGAAGATCCATTTGCCCTTGATAAGCTGGCGAAGGCAAATGGTGTTACCGCCATTCTAGATTGCGGCGTGGCGCCCGGTATGGACAATGTGATACTTGGGTACCATGATCAACGGATGGAGATTGACAACTTCATTTGCCTGGTAGGCGGGCTTCCTGAAAAGAGAACGCTTCCCTTTCAGTATAAGGCTCCGTTTTCTCCCATCGATGTGCTCGAAGAATATACGAGGCCGGCGCGCATCGTTGAAAACGGAAAAGTGGTGACCAGGCCTGCGTTGTCGGAGGCAGAAGAAGTGCAGTTTGAACACATCGGAACGCTGGAGTCTTTTAACTCCGATGGACTTCGGTCGCTGGTAAAAACGATGAAGCATATTCCAAACATGAAAGAAAAGACCCTGCGCTATCCGGGCCATGCGAAGCTGATGGAAGCGTTGCGCGGCATGGGGTTGTTTGATAAAGCGCCGGTGATGGTGCGTGGCACATCCGTAGTTCCGCTGGATGTAACTGCCGCCCTGTTATTTCCCAAATGGCAGTATGAACAGGGTGAAGCAGAATTCACCGTCATGCGGGTGACCGTGGAAGGAAGGGAGAAGGGCCGGAAAAAATCCTATACGTATGATTTGCTCGACCGTTATGATATGACAACCCATACTTCTTCCATGGCGCGCACCACCGGCTATACCTGCACGGCAGCTGCCGTGATGTTGCTGGAAGGATTGTATAAGCGCAAAGGGATCATCCCACCGGAACTGCTGGGCAAAGAAGAAAAGTGTTTCCGTTTCATGCTGGCATACCTCGAAGAGCGCGGCATCTTCTATCATTGCAGGATATCCTGAACGCTTACAGCATTCGCCGGTTTTTGAAGACAGCAAGGAATTTGAAAACTGAAGTGATTTTTATTTCAACATTCCCGCTGATGAAACAGGGTATTCCCGAAAATGTAGAACTCAATCTGAGTAAGTATTTCACAGTATAGTGTGCAAAGAAAAAGCCCCAAATAAGTCACGAAGTGATCAAATTTGGGGCAGTAAAATTTGCACTACAAATGT
>JAIBAY010000009.1 GCA_019694975.1 Chitinophagales bacterium | reverse complement strand
ACATTTGTAGTGCAAATTTTACTGCCCCAAATTTGATCACTTCGTGACTTATTTGGGGCTTTTTCTTTGCACACTATACTGTGAAATACTTACTCAGATTGAGTTCTACATTTTCGGGAATACCCTGATCTATTACGGAATACAAATACCCTGCAGCAGACAATGCAGGTGAACTATCTTCCTGCATCAGACAACAGGAACGTTTCGCAAATTAACGGCACCAGCTATCGCAGTTTATCTCAGCAACTCAAAGCTTCCTTCAAGGCCACCGGATGAACTTCCGCCGGCATATACTTTAAACTCTCCCGGTTCCGCCTGCCTGACCATTTTTGCATTGTAGAAGGCCAGGTCATCTGCATGCAGCACAAAGCTGACGGTCTTGCTTTCACCGGCCTTCAATGATATCTTTTCAAATCCTTTTAATTCCTTTACCGGCCGGGTGAGACTGCCCACTAAATCATGGATATAGAGTTGCACCACTTCATCACCATCGCGCTTGCCGGTATTGGTTATCGTCACTGATATTTTCAGTGAGTCGGCCATTGAAAATTTATGGCTGCTCAGTTTCAGATCAGTGTAAGTGAACTGTGTATAACTCAGCCCGTAGCCGAAAGGATAGAGCGGAGTGTTTGGAACATCAAGATATTTGGAAGTGTATTTATTGTTTTCATCAAACGGCCGTCCGGTATTTTTCATGTTATAATAAAGAGGAATCTGCCCGACATTTCTTGGAAAAGTCATTGCCAGTTTACCGGAAGGATTATAATCTCCATACAAAACATCTGCAATAGCATGACCGGCCATAGTACCGGCAAACCATGTTTCCAGGATGGCATCAGCGTTTTTATCCAGTTCAGGAATAACCATCGGCCGGCCGTTCATCAATACCACAACAATGGGTTTGCCTGTTTTTTTCAATGCATCGAACAGTTGCTGCTGAACACCGGGAAGACTGATGTCAGAACGGCTCGCTGCCTCACCCGACATCGAAGCACTTTCTCCAAGTGCCAGTACTATCACATCAGACCGGTTGGCAATTGCAATAGCAGCCGCGAAATTACCGGTTGAGTCATCGTTGATATTACATCCCTTCGCATACAAAATTTTACTGCTGTTATTTATGCTTGCATTCATCCCCTGCAATAAAGAGATTGCTTTTGCCCTGTCACCTGCACCGGACCACGCTCCGATCATATCTTCTTTGTCATCAGCCAACGGGCCAATCAGGGCAACGGTCATTTCTTTGGGAAGCGGCAAAATATTATTTGCATTTTTCAATAGCACCATCGACTTGCGTGCCATATCCCGGGCGGCTTCCAGGTTTTCTTTTGTCATTATATCCGTTGCTTCACGTTTCGGATCAAGATAGCGGTACGGATCTTCGAAAAGCCCAAGGTCATACTTGATGCCGAGTATCCTTTTCACCGCATCATCTATTTCCGCGATGCTGACTTTGTTTTCAGCCAATGACTGTTTGGTGTAATTGTAATAAACGGCGCCCTGCATATCCATATCAACACCTGCATTCAATGCTTCTTCTCCGGCTTCTTTTTCATCCTTTGCAAAACCGTGTGGCACCATTTCATTAATGGAGGTGTAATCCGTTACGATAAATCCATTCCATTTCCAGTCACGTTTCAGGATGTCTTTCAGCAGAAACGGATTACCGGAAGAAGGTACTCCGTTGATCTCATTAAACGAGGTCATAAAAGTGGCCACACCGGCATCGGCACATGCTTTAAAAGGCGGCAGGTACACATCCCGTAAAGTATTTTCGGAAATATCCACTGTGTGATAGTCGCGCCCTGCTTGCGCCGCACCGTATGCTGCATAGTGCTTGGCGCAGGCGGCAATGGTATTTTTGCTGCTTAAGTTATCACCCTGGAATCCTTTCACTCTTGCCTTTGCAATCTGTATTCCCAGGTAAGTATCTTCACCTGCTCCTTCCATCACTCTTCCCCATCTCGGGTCGCGCGCGATATCCACCATTGGTGCAAAGGTCCAGTTAATGCCTTCTGCGGAAGCTTCCGTAGCGGCTATTCTCGCCGATCTCTCCATGGCTTGCAGGTCCCAGCTGCAGGCTTCCGCCAGCGGAATCGGAAATATGGTACGGTGGCCGTGAATGACGTCGTAACCGAAGAGCAGTGGAATATGCAACCGCGTCTGCTCTACTGCCGTACGTTGCAATTCAAGATTATACTTCACGGTATAGGCATTGAATATAGAGCCCATCCTGCCCGACCGGATATCTCCGAGATAATTGCTTCTAACTGTTGGACCCGTCACATCCCAGTCGGAGGTGAACAAGGTCATCTGACCAATCTTTTCTTCCAAAGTCATTTTCCCAAGCAGGGAATCAATAAAATGCTGCTTCTTGCCCTGTGCAGCAGTGCTGAACGGAGAGAGGAAAATGGTAATGACTAAGGCGAGCAGGAAAAAGATTTTTTTCATGAAATGGTTTGATGGTGGTGAAAAAAGGCAAGGCTGTTTTATATCCGTTAATTGGTAAATCCGAGTTTATTCATGGCAGTACTTACTTCAGGGCACGACATAAAAAGATTCCATAACAATCCTGTCCTGTAGTTTTCAATCATCACGATGATCGGGCCTTCATCGATGGCCAGGTCTGATGTGCCATACCAGCCTTCCGTTGGATTGAACGCATCGTAAAAACCATATGGCCCCCATAATTTATCACCTAACGTATAGTAGAAAAATCTCAGGGCTTGCATGGATGCTTCCGGTGTGTATGGAAAAGAGGAAAGTGCTGCAGTAGGTGCGATCACGCCCAGGTCGTTGGTGGGAGAATGCGCACTGTAACCGCTCTGATTGTCGCTTGCGGTAAGTCCCCAGCAGGATGGTCCATATCCGATGTAATTCTTAGGATTGTCGATGCAGTACGCACGGTTGATTTGAGAATGATTTACATTCTGCTCCCAGTAGTCTGCATAATCATCTTTCAGATTATGCGGGTTGAAACCAAGGAATGAATAATGAGCAAAGAAGAGCGGTCCGCCATAGGCAAAGCCAACAGGCAGGGAATAGCCATAGTAGCTGTTGCCATTGATGATGCTGCCGTTGCCAGCCCATCCGGTATGATAAACGGATGGAGTAATTGTGTGTGTTGGCGATCCTGCCGCGAGCAGATAGGTAATCAATGCTTCATCGTAACCATGTATAGGCATATTCATGATCCAGCCTTTATCCGGCGACCAGTGCCAGTACAGTACATCCTGCCCTCCTTTCGTGAACCAGTCCCATTCGACCGAATTCCAGAGATTATTGATTTTGGCAATGAGGTTACTTTCCTGTGTATTTCCCGCATCCAGAAACTGTCTTACTGAGAGCAATCCCTGAATCATGAATGATGTTTCCACCAGGTCGGCGCCATTGTCGTTGGTGCTGAAGGGGACAACTTCACCGTTGTTGCCGTTCATCCAGTGCGGCCAGGCACCATGAAAGCGGTCTGCACTGGTGAGAAAGTCGACGATCTTTTCCAGGCGGTCAACACCTTCCTGCCTGGTAATAAAATTTCTGCTGATACCTACCATTATGGCCATCACACCGAAACCTGAACCTCCTGTAGTAACAATGTAACCGGAAGATTCGCGCTCCAGGGCTAATCCACTCACCGGATGTGCATTATCCCAAAAATATTTAAAGGTGGCTGCTTCCACGATAGTGAGTAACTCATCATCGGATACCACCGGAAATTTTGGGGCAGTATCCAGCGCAGCAAAAAATTCTTTTGTATAACCGTCAAACACCGTTCCACCGGTGCCTTTGATCTGAGCAGAAAGCGTCAGGTAATAGCGTTCAAAATGCTTTAAGGGAGTATTCGCAATAATATTGATTTTTTTATTGCTGTCGCTAAGCGTGTAGGAGATGTCGGCATATTCTCCGCCATTATACACTCTTACCGAATACTGATCAAGGGAGGCAGGATCAAGCGGCTGATCGAAGGAAGCTATTGCAGGAAAATTCCTTTCTACATCTGTGATACGCGATGTGGTCAGCAATTCCTGTCCTGCTACACTAACTGAAAGTAATTTTAATGAAGCATGCACTGTTGTAAACTCAATGACCACACCAGCAAAAGATTCGTGTTGCGCCCCGCTGATGGCATCAGACAATTCAAGCATATAGATGGTATTATGCTGGAGCGCGGAAGAAGGTGTGGCTGAAATTGTTTTATTGTTATCGAGAAAAGAAAACTGAAGAGAAACATTATTACCTGCTGCACTGAGGGAAACGGCATTGCGTACCGTGCCGGTATCAAGCGCTGAGGAGAAAGTAATGACCAATGGCTGATCAACCGGTATCTCATCATTCAACGCGCCGGCGGTAAAATGTAATACTTCGGTTCCGATGCGGATCGTGGACAGTTGCAGCAATCCGGGAGTTACGGGCGCATCATTTTTTTTGCAGGAAAAATCAATTACCAGCAGCAGCAAAAAAAATATGATCCTGTTTTTACCCATCATCTGACAACAGAGTGTCTAAACAAACCAAAGGTTCCCGGCCTATAGGACAGGGAACCTTTGGAGTTAAACTGCTTAATGATATGCCACGTATTGTGGTATTACTTACTTGAGTTGTACATCAGGGTGATTTCATCCTGTGTCAATGCCCTGTGATACACTCTCACATCATCGAGCCAGCCCTGGAAGTGGTTGGAATCAGGTGAATTCACATTACCCCAAGGTTCAGTAGAGAACAGTGCACTTGATTTATCTTCAGCAAAACCGAATACAAATCCCTGGCCTACATCGGTAGCGGTAGGGTCAAACTTCAAACCAACTGCATTGAGTTTGTTGGCACCTGCAGGCCACAAATTGAAATCCTGTGCTTTCATCAATTCACCATTGATGTACATAGAACCAATTTTGCTCGCAGCATCATAAGTAAATACAACATGCGCCCAGTTGTCTTTCAACAAAGCTGCAACACCACCGCTTCCGGTGAGGTCTTTGCAGAAAATCCAGCCTTGCCAGCCACCGTTGTCTTTAGTTACACCGTCACCGGGGAACCAGCAATCTTCACCTTCGGTAACAGTACCACAGTCGTACTGTGCGGCAATTTTGCACCATGCATAATCGCCGGGGATTTCAAACTGGAATCCTTTGAAGAATCCTGTTCCCATTACAAAATTTCCTTTGGGGTTACCGCTTCCATCAACATGGCCTGCGCTTTCTGCTTTTACCCAGAAGCTGAGTGCAAAGCTGGCAGTGTTCATCAGGGTAGGTCCGCCCGGATATTCAATGTAAGTGGTATGTCCGTTGAAATAGGCAGCTTGTCCCAATACCGTGCTCTTAGAGGCAGCAAAAGTTACATCTGTATTTTCAGCAGCGGTGTAAGCACCGGTTAAATCATTCACCGATGAATTTTCAAAATCCCAGTACGCAACAGCACCTGCAGGAGCGAAAGTGCCCGCTGTGGTGAAGGTCCTGGTGATGGTTGCTGCAAGCATTTCACCTTCGGTAGATTTCAGGCCACCGATAGACAGTTCATACAAAGCGCCTGTAGCCAGTTCATCATTCGGTGTAATGGTAACAGTGCTGCCGCTGGTGCTGATGGTGAGATCAACCGATGCAGCATCATAATCACGGGTAAGTGTGATGTTGGTTGAATTCGCGGTAGCAGCATCAACATCCGTTGAAAAAACCGCGGCAATAGCAGCATCCGTGGCAACACCCGTTGCACTGGAAGCGCCGTTCAGATCAACACCGCCTGCAGTGAGAGATGAAAGCGTCAATGCCACCGGCTCGTCTTTCTTACAACTTTGTACCAGGATGGCGAAAAGCGCAATAGCTACCATGGAACTCATAATCCATTTCATGTTTTTCATTGTGATTTTTAATTTGGGTTAAAAAAATTGGTTTATGCAAAATTGAACTAAAAAATCGTGATTACCATCCCGGATTCTGAGAAAGTGTGCCTTGTGAAATATCTATCTCCGTTTGTGGTATGGGCAGTAATTCGTTTTTATTGGTTTTAAATCCAAGGGGGCCGAGCACTGAGGCGGCTTTGCCGGTGCGCACGAGGTCCCAGAATCTGACACCTTCCATCGCGAGCTCTGACCGGCGTTCTTTCAGGATCAGGTCATTCAGGGCATCTTTATTTGTTTCGGTGATGTCGGGAAGAATACTGGCATTACCTTCCCTTGCCCTGGCCCTTACCTCGTTCAGATATTTCAATGCATCGGCAGTCTGACCGTTCTGGTTCAATGCTTCCGCAGCAATCAACAGCACTTCAGCATAGCGGATAAGCCGGCGGTTATGGCCCCACTGCTCACTGGTGGATGTTCCGGGAATCCATATCTTCTGATTATAACATTCAATCTCTTTTACCACTGTATTGGTAGCATCCGTGTAGGTTACATCCGGTGTGCTCCCATCGCCAAGAATAGTGACACCATCAATTACTTCTCCGAGGAATATGATGGTGGCATCCATCCGCGGATCGCCCGGCTCAAAAGAATCGCGCAGGTTAATGGATGGCCTGTTAAATCCCCATCCGCGGTTTGGTGTTCCGCGTACACCCTGCACATTTGAATATTGATTGCCCCCGTTTTCCTGTCCCTCATATTCTATAGCGCCGATTTCAAAGACGGATTCCGAATTGTATTGTCCGTCGAGTGAAAAGGTATGAGAAAAGTTGGGGTCGAGTGCATATAGATGTCCGTTGATAACATCCAATGCATAGTTGGCTGCATTCTGATTGTCGCCGTCAAAGAGGTACACCTTAGCTAGCAGTGCTTCGGCTGCTCCTTTAGTAGCCCGTCCATAGTCAGCAGGATTGAGCGCAGTTTTTTCCGGCAGATGATCGACGGCAAACAACAAGTCGTCTTTGACGAGTGCATACACATCTTCTTTTGAGGAACGTGGCACGTTGAGTTCAGGTGTGGTAGAGGTGATGATAGGAACGCCGCCCCATGCGCGTACGAGATCGAAATAGTATAACCCTCTCAAAAACCTGGCTTCAGCTACATACCGGTCACGCAGGGTTTCATCCATGCTGATCTCCGGCACTTTTTCAATCACCACATTGGCGCGTTTAATTCCTTCATATACCGCACTCCACCATCTTGACAAGCCATCCTGGCTGGTGCTGATGGAAAAATCATCATACGGGCCGACCGTATTGGCCTGATCGGATGGGTTACTGCCTTTATGCGCATCATCCGACATAATATCCAGAATCGGATAGCCACCGGAATGGTAAAACCAGTTACGTAATGTATTGTACACTGCATTTGTGGCAAGCAAGGCATCATCAGCCGTTTCCGGAAAATTCTCCTGCGTAAGATTGCCCTGCGGTACCTTATCGAGAAAATCGGAACAACTTCCGCTGATAAGCATCAGCGCGATGAAAAGTGAACGGGTTAAGATGGTTCTCATATCAGTTGCTGTTAGAAGGTAAGATTAAGACCCAATGAATAGATGGATGTTATAGGATAGGTGCCAAGGTCAATGCCATTGGACAGCACATCCTCGCTGCCAATTTCAGGTGTATAGCCGGTGAATTGGGTGATGGTAAAAAGGTTGGTGCCACGGATATACAGGCGCGCTTCCTTCATGTGAATTTTTGAAGCAATGCTTTGTGAAAAGCTGTAGCCGAGCGTTACACTTCTCAACCGGAGAAATGAACCGTCCTGGATAAAGCGGTCGGATGGAGCATAATTCACGCCGCCAGATGCAGCCCGCGGCTCTGTGGTGCTCGTTCCTTCGCCGGTCCAGTGATCGATCACGTGCACTTCAAAATTATAAAGGTCGGGACGCACTGCTTCTTTACCGTTATACAATTCATTGCCAAGCTGGCCTTGTAAATCAACAGACAGATCAAAGCCTTTATACGATGCTTCGAGGTTAATGCCATATACAAAATCGGGAATTGGTGAGCCGAGGAACACCCTGTCCTGCGCATTAATTTTTCCATCACCGTTCTGATCCACGAAGCGCAGGTCACCCACGCCGGTGAGTGATTCATGCGGATAAGCTGCCAGTTCAGCCTCGTTTTGAAAGATACCATCGGTCTGGTAGCCAAAGAAGGAGCCAATCGGGTTTCCAACGCTGCTTTGGGTTACGGTCTGACCATTACCGAGGTTTCCGCCAAACAATACAGAATCAACGCCGCTGTTGCCACCAACGCTGAGCACTTCATTATGAATAGTGGTACCAAGCAGGCCAATCCGGTAATGAAAACCATTTACCTCATCGTTCCAGGCCACGTTAAATTCAAAACCGCGGTTCAATACGGAACCTGCATTGTAACGCACTTTGACGCCTTCACCATTGCCAAAATATCCGGGTGTTGAAAGTTCCACGAGGATGTCATCGGTAGTCCGGCTGTAAAAATCAAATTCCGTGGATAACCTGTTTTGAAGGAAGCCAATCTCAAGGCCGATGTCGGTTTGCTTAGTACTCTCCCACTTCAAATCAGGATTACCGGTTTTACCATAGGTTGAACCGGGGAGCAGCGCTTCACTCTGCCCGAAAACACCATTCACCTGGTTCAGCACTAAAGCGTACTGATCCAGATAATTAATTTTCTCATTGCCGATCACTCCGTAGCTGGCACGCAGTTTCATATTGGAAATTGCGGGTACACTTTCCATGAACGTTTCATTACCGATATTCCAGCCGCCAGCGATCGATGGGAAATTAGAATAACGGTTGTTGATATTAAACTTGGAGGATCCGTCTCTTCTGAATGTGGCCGTTAACAGGTACTTGCTGTTGTAGGTATAGTTGGCCCTGAAGAGATAAGAGATAAGCGAATAATTTAGGTTCGGGTCCACACCATTGCTGATACTCGTTGGATTGATATTGTCTGCATTCAGGTACCAGAGATTCTTGGTATCACCGAGTATATTGGTGGCTGCGGCGCTCAGGAATTCAGAACTGGCTTCCTGCATGGTATAACCGGCCAGTGCATCCACGGAGTGCTTATCAAATGTCTTCTTATAATTGAGTGTATTTTCCCATAACCAGTTAACATTCTCGGAGTTGCCGACGAACAGATCGTTCACTTCATTCTGCTGCTGGGGTGACACATAGAAAACCGGTGTGAAGCTCCGGTTCTTCTGATAGTTCATATCAACGCCAAAACTTGTTCTGAAGGTGAATGCCTGCAGAAATTTCACGTCGCCAAATACATTGCCCACCGTGCGCAAACCTTTCTCAAAGTTGTTGGTGTATTCTATATCCGCCAGCGGATTTCCCACGCCCGGCACCTCACCGTATGTACTGTCAGGATTAAAGGGAACAGCAACAGGCTGTGCGCGGTAAGCGCCATACGTCGCATTGGCTGTGTTCTGCTGCTCATAAGGGGCAAAGGTAAGGTTGTTGCCCAGCCTGAAGTTTTTTGAAAGATTATAAATGTTATTCAGCTGAAAGGTGAATCGTTCATAGTTGGATTTTTCAATAATACCCTGCTGATTGAAATATCCAAGGCCCACATAATATTGCGATTTAGGGGAAGACCCTGCAACAGAGAGGTGATAATTCTGCATCGGCGCATTCTGGAAGACGAGGTCCTGCCAGTCTGTGTTGGGCACTGCATCGAGGTTATTATAAGAACCCGGCGTGATATCGTTAACATAAGCGGCGAACTCTTTTCCATCCAGCAATTCAATTTTCTTTGCAAGAATCTGTGATGAATATTCCGCATCAAAGTTTACGGTAGGCGTTTCCTGGCCACCGGCTTTCCCCTGCTTCGTGGTAACCATTATTACACCATTCGAACCTCTCGAACCATAGATGGCTGTTGCCGAAGCATCCTTCAATACTTCCATCGACTGAATATCACCCGAATTTAAGAATGAGATATCATCGAGTATCACGCCATCCACCACATAAATAGGTGATGAATTGTTAAAGGTGCCGACGCCTCTTACCCGCACCACCGCCCCTGCACCGGGCGCACCGGAAGTGCTGGTAACCTGCACGCCTGCTACCTTGCCCTGCAATGCCTGCACCGGTGAAGCGGCCGGTATCTTTGTAAGATCGGAGCCCCGTACGGAAGACACGGCACCAGTGAGATCACTCTTTTTCTGCGTGCCATATCCCACCACTACGATGTCGTCCAGTATCGCTACATCCAATGGCAATACCACATCCACCACATTGCGGTTGTTTATACCGATGTGCTGCGTTATGTAACCGAGATAAGAAAAGATCAGGGTATCGGTGCCGGCACTAACATTTAAGCTGTAATGGCCATCAATATCAGTGGATGCACCTGCAGTGCCTCCTTTAACCACCACGTTAACACCGGTCATGGGCTGACCATCATCAGATCCTGTTACCGTGCCCTGCACAGCGAAATTTTGAGCCTGTGCTGTAGCTGAAAGCAAGAGCGCTGCTGCAAAAAGTATATTTCTTACCATATCAAGAATTTTGAAATTTGAAATGCTTCTATTCACTGATGGTATTCCGTAAAGTGCTTTGATGAATTGTACTGTCATTTAATTCCAAAAATAAATCCTTTCCTTTTCAGCTGCTGATAACTTCTCTTATTGAACTTATAAAAACTCGCCGACCTGTGTGAAACCCCTTCCTGTCTCTCCTTCAACTTGTTTAAAAAACCGCAATTGAGCATTTTCTTCCTGAAATTCCGTTTATCAATTTTCCGCCGGAGAATAACTTCATAAATATGTTGGAGCTGTGTAAGTGTAAATTTCGCAGGCAGCAGTTCAAAGCCAACCGGTTCGTATTGTATTTTATGCCGTAGTGTTTCGAGTGCTTTGCGGACGACCAGGTTATGGTCAAAAGCCAGCCGGGGAATTTTATCAGCAGGCCACCAGTAAGCATTTTTCGTGTAACCGGAAACAGGGTGAAGGCCGTTGACGGTGCGTTTGATAATGGAATAATAAGCCACTGTAATAACCCGTCCCTGCGAATGGCGGTCAATTTTTCCAAAGGAATAAAACTGTTCAAGAAAGATGTTTTTTAATCCTGTCAGTTCATAAAGCACTCTCGCTGCCGCTTCATCAATATCCTCCGTGTCGTACACCAGGTTGCCGGGAATAGCTTTCCAGCCTTCATACGGCGGCTGATTTCTTTCCACCAGGAGCACCTTCAATTCCTGCTCATCAAAGCCGAAGATTACGCAATCCACCGAGAAATCAGAATGCAGCTTTGGCAGCCTGTGCTTTGAATGCTTTTTGATCAACAGCAGGTATTATTGACAAAAATAGGATTCTTATCTGCATAGTGTATTTCTTACACTATTATTTATATCAACAAGGGGCCGGCATCAGCAGTGCTGTTATTGATTCAGATTCACTGCGAACAGATCCGTGTTTTGACTGCATGCCAATTTGATTCAACCTTTCCTTGCAACTGAAGTATATGTTTTTACCAGTGCCAGCTGCTCATTTAACCTGATCGAGCCACCCGCCTTTGAATCCGGCCTTCTTCAATCCTGCCACGATATATGGATTCTTCTTCATCAGGTTCCATACTAAACCACTCTGGTAATTCTCCAGCTGAATAATGATCGGCCCTTCATCAATGCCGAGGTAATCCTGATCCACCCAACCCTGCGATCCGTCTTTATTGATGATGGAGAGATTGAAGGCATCTTTGAATCCATAACGGTCATATACTTTGCCGCCGTATTGTTGCTTCATGGCTTTCAGAGCAGGCAGGCATATCTCCGGTGCAAACGGTATGGAGCCGCCTGCCGCAGTGGGCGCTATAGTGCCGTCGTCCTGCACATACCATTGCGCCGCACCGCGGGCAGAATAACCCATGAATGAAATATTAGGGTTGCTCTTGTTATCATTGCCCGGACCATCGCAGGCGGTGAGCCCCCACACAGATGATGAATATCCTACATAGCCTGCAGGATTATTGATACAATAAGCCTGGTTGGCGTAGGTAGCCCGTCGCGAATTCTCGAAATAATCGATGCCTTTGCTGCGCATGTAATCATCGGTGATCCCTTTAAAATCGATATACATGTGCGAGTACTGATGTCCGAACAAAGGACCGAAGTTCACCATCTCTTGTCCGTAGTAACTTGCCCATTGATAAGTGTCCGTCCAGGCCTTCCAGCTTTCCGCCTTGATGGGATGCGTGGGTGAACCCAGTGCAAGCACATAGATGATCATCCCTTCATTATATCCTTTCCAGCGCGCATCAATAAAACCATTTTCAGGGTGCCATCCCATACTCATGGTGGCATCGTTATTCATGGCCCAATCCCATTCCACGTTTCTATACAGTGCATCCGCAATGTCACGTATCTCCTTTTCGGTTGCATTGTCCGCATCAAAATAACTCTGGCAGGAAAGTATGCCTGCCATCAGTAATCCGGTATCCACGGTTGACAATTCCACATTCTCAAAACGCAATCCGGTTACCATGTCGATAAAGTGATAGAAGAATCCGCGAAAGCCGGTTACTCCGGTTTTGGCATCACCCATCTTAGCCTGCTGAAAAAACCGGAGTGTCTTCAACACCCTCTCAGCAGCCTGTTCCCTGGTGATGTATTTCCTTTCTACACCAATAAGATAAGCCGTGAGACCAAATCCCGTTGCCGCAATGCTGGAAAAACTTTTCGACGGCCATCGGTCGGGAATCTGTCCGTTGTTTTCACCGGCCAGATCCCAGAAATAGTGAAAAGTGTTTTCCGACAAGGAATCAATAAATGTAGCAGGAACAAGCGGTGCACTTTTCTGGTAGCAGGCTGACATCAGGAAGACCGGCATGAACAGCAACAATAAAGCTTTGTTGATTTTTTGCATAGTTGAAAATGGATTGGTTGTTTAATCTGCGCGAATGATGATTTTTCTCAACAGTGAATTGAAGACAGCAATTAATCACGGTAATGACAGCACATGGTGGCAGCATGATAAAAGTAAAGGTTATCATCACAACTGCAAAACACTGCTGTTCAAAAGGCATTGGACTTAAACAGCTTCACGGCGAGCGCAAGCAGGATGACACCAAAAACCTTTCTCAGCAGGTTGATACCACCACTGCCCAGCAGCTTTTCAATCCGGTGCGTATTCCTCAGCACCAGGTACACCACCACCAGGTTGATCAGGATGGCAACGATGATATTTTCAATGTGCTGGTACTGTGATCTAAGCGAGAGCAATGTGGTGAGTGTGCCTGCTCCTGCTATCAGCGGAAATGCGATAGGTACAATAGATACCGTCTCAGGCGACTCGCCTTTGAAGAACCTGATGCCAAGAATCATTTCCAATGCGAGAAAAAAAATAATGAATGCTCCCGCAATGGCGAAAGAAGCAATGTCGATACCGATGAGCCGCAGGATTGATTCTCCCAGGAAGAGGAAGACGATCATGATGATACCGGATACGATGGTGATCTGCTCTGATTTAAGCCTGCCTGTCTTTTGCTGCAGGTCAACTAAAACCGGCAGGCCGCCTGTAATATCAATCACCGCGAAAAGTATCATGCTGATGGCGCCGATATCCTTACCGTTGAAGTGCATAATGAATCGCTTTAGTCAAAGATGATCATTTAATTTTTGTATGCCATGATTCCTGCAAGTCTTATGCATCATATACCTGACTTGACTGGTACGATCATCATGTTGGTTGAAAAGGCGCCGCCCTTATACCATTGAAAGCAGTCAACTTATTGTGCAGCGATTGTTGCTGCCTGCAAATAATAATTTTACTTTTATATAATGATGAGACACGTTCATTGCCTGCTTTTGTTTATCATGCAGCTCGGTGCCGCATCTTCCCAGCCTGTAATACATTTTGATGAACTGAAGGGTACTGTCAATCCATATACCGCAACGCTTCCACCCTGTCTTTTATCAGTTTTTTCACCCACAACTTCATCAGCGCGGGATGTGCTGTTCAAGCCATCAACAGAAACTTTTGATTACTACGACATGAATCAGGCGCTGTGGTTTCCTTTGTACTTCTTTGATTACGATTATAACATCGATGGCCAAATAAATATTCTCAACGAATATAATTTTGACCAGGTCATCAACGATTACATCAACAGCAGGCGGACTACTTACGGTTATGATGTATTTGGATTCCAGCAGTTTTACCAGGAAGAAATCTATGATGCCACCACCGGAGGATTTATCAACAGCATGTTGAATGAGCAGCAGCACCTTTCTTCCGGCAGCATACTGCAGGAAAAGATCAGCTACTGGAATACAATAGCTGCCGCCTGGACAGCCAATCACAAACACGATTATGCTTATCTGCCGGATGGCAAAGAACTTTCCATCACACATGCTGATTGGGTGGACAGTACGATGAGCTGGAATGCTTATGCGCAGTATGTTTCCGGTTACGATAGCAATAACAACCTGGTACGCTATGCCGGTAATACATGGAACAGTGATTCGATGTGGTGGCAGCCCGAAACAAAAGATACCATGGTTTATAATGCACAACAGCAACTGGTGCACAGCGAATCAATGATCTGGTCGGCTGCAGAAGAGAAATGGCTGATTTATTACGGCAACAACTTTGAATATGACGCATCAGGCAACATCCTCCAGATAACGAACCTAACCTGGGATGGCAATACCTTTCAAAACCTCAATCAGTACTTCTATATTTATGAAGATGACAAAATCACCAATCTCATTTTCCAGGTCTGGAATGCCAGCTCTGCATCATGGGAGAACTTCAACATGATTACATGGCACTACGGGCTTACCGGTTTCCCTGAGCAAAAAATATTATCCAACTGGCTGGGAACAGGCTGGGAAGCTACGTACCGCTACCTGTATACTGTAGACGACTACGGCAACCTCCTGCAATCCATCGGACAAACATGGAATGATCAGTTTCATATCTGGAATAATGTGGAACGATATACCGCCACCTGGCTGGAAGTGATGACGCCTGCTGATATGCTACACGATCAGCTTTTTAGTCCCTTCCTTTTTCCTGTGCCCACCGCCGGCAATATATACCTGTCGGGCCTCGATGCTTTACATCATTATACTGTGACTATCACTGATGCTGCCGGAACAATATGGATGGAAACGGCTGTTGATGCCGGGCAACCAATCAATACAGGAACTTTGATAAACGGAATGTATCTGCTGACTATAAAAGAAAATAGCCGCAACCATGTTGCAGCCCTTCCCTTTTTAATGGCAAAATAAAATGCTTAGCTGTGTGAAGCAGCCGGCTTTTCACTTTGGGTAATGGATCCGGGACAACCCATTTTCTGACTTCCGCAGGATGTTACCGCTATCGTGATCACGAATGCGAGGGCAATCACTGCCAGTAACCTGGAAACTGAAGTTTGATGGAGCATGTTTAAAAAAATTTAGGACAGGCGTTTTTCTTCTGACTAATTTCGGCCGCTATTCCGCTCAAAAGTAAGCTGAATTGTTATTTCCTGCAAACCTAAAAAAATGAATGTTCACTTTATCGCAATCGGCGGAAGTGTTATGCACAACCTGGCCATTGCCTTAAGCCTGAAGGGTTATTCCGTTACCGGTTCTGATGATGAGATCTTTGAACCTGCCAAAAGCAACCTCGACAGATTTAGTTTGCTGCCTCCCTCGTTAGGATGGCATGAAGAGAAAATTACAACGGCGCTCGACGCTGTTGTGCTCGGCATGCATGCAAAGGCGGATAACCCTGAACTGGTAAAGGCCAAAACGCTGGGGATAAAAATTTATTCCTTTCCTGAATTTTTATACGAACAGTCGAAACATAAAACACGCGTCGTCATTGGCGGAAGTCATGGTAAAACAACGATTACGGCCATGATCATGCACATACTGAAGAAAAATAATGTTGACTTCGACTATGCCGTGGGTGCGAAGCTACAAGGCTTCGACATTATGGTTCGCCTTTCTGAATCTGCTCCCGTCATGATCCTGGAAGGTGATGAATATCCTGATTCCGCCATCAATAAAAAACCCAAGTTTCACCTCTATCATCCCGACATCGCACTCATCAGCGGCATTGCCTGGGACCACATCAACGTGTTTCCCACCTTCGAAAATTACGTAAGCCAGTTTAAAACTTTTGCAGCACTCATTCCGGAATCAGGCCGGCTGATTTACAACGCGGAAGACGAAGAGGTTTCCGTGATAGCTGCGGCGATTAACACTGCCGTCTGGAAAGTTCCTTATGCCACGCCTGATTTCTTTATTCAAAATGGCACAACCTATCTGAAGCGCAGTGATGAAAATATTCCATTAAAAATCTTCGGAAGGCATAACCTGCAAAACATGATGGGCGCCATAGAAGTATGCAAAGCATTAGGCCTCAGTGAAACAGACTGCCTGGATGCCATCAGGGATTTCGCGGGAGCAGCGAGGAGACTTGAGCTGCTCGGACAAACCACCACTTCCGCCACCTTCAAAGACTTCGCCCACTCTCCTTCCAAGCTGAAGGCGACGCTTGCAGCAGTGAATGAACAGTATCCGCACCGGAAGCTGATCGCCTGCATGGAGTTGCATACCTACAGCAGCCTCAACAAACAGTTTCTCACCGAATACTGCGACAGCCTGAAAGATGCCAGCGTGAAAATTATCTTCTACGACGCACACACTTTTAAGATTAAAGGGCTTGAACCACTGACACCGGCTTTGATACGGGAAACATTCAACGACGACTCCATCATCGTTTTCACCGATCAGCAATTGCTGCATGATTTTCTGCACGCACAAACCTGGGAGAACACCAACCTGCTGATGATGAGTTCGGGTAACTTCGGCGGTTTGGATTTAAAAGAGTTGAGTACATTTGTCAGCACGCATGCATAATCGTAAAAATGGAATTAGTACTCAGCCGTCCGCTTGCATTTGTTGACCTTGAAACGACAGGCGTCAACTTTGCAAAAGACCGTATTGTTGAAATTGCCGTGCTCAAACTGATGCCGGATGGCAACGTACATGAGAAGCAGACAAGAGTGAACCCGCTCATGCCGATTCCGGCCGCCGTGACGGCCATACATGGCATCACCGATGAAGATGTAAAAGACGCGCCAACCTTTGAACAGATTGCCAAGCAGTATTTCATCTTTCTCGATGAATGTGATCTCGCCGGTTTCAATTCCACGCGCTTTGATTTCCCCATCCTGCTCGAAGAGTTTCACCGCGCCGGAGTGATCTTTGATGTTTCTGCCCGCAAGTTTGTGGATGTGCAGCGCATCTACCACAACCTGGAACCGCGCAACCTGGCCGCCGCTTACCGGTTTTATTGCCAAAAAGAACTCACCGATGCCCATAGTGCCATGGCTGATGTGAAAGCGACGTATGAAGTATTGAAATCGCAGCTGGACCGTTATCCCGGCGTATTAAAAAATGATGTGGATTTCCTCCATGAATTTTCCAAAGACGGCGACTTCGTTGACCTCGGAAAACGGATGTACTACGAGAACAAGATCGAGATGTTCAATTTCGGAAAGCATAAAGGCAAAGCGGTGACGGAGATATTTAAAACGGAACCGAGCTATTTTGACTGGCTGATGAAAAGTGAATTTCCTTTAGACTTCAAGGAAAAAATAAAAAGCATCAGGGAACGGATGAAAAAATAATTACATAGTTCATCCGTTGGTGGAACCTGCTGTTATGGGGATCCACATTACTCCCGGATGAGATGCAACAATAAATGTTTAACGGATGCTGACGCTGAACGGATCGCCGGGAACGCTCACGCCCAACCACTACAGGCCGATAAAATTTGAAGAACGCACTCATCGTCATACCAACCTACAATGAACTGGAAAATATTTCCAGGATGATCCGTGAGATCTTCTCGCTTTACCCGGATGCAAACATGCTTATTATAGATGATGCTTCTCCCGACGGCACGGCCGACGCGGTGAAATCACTGCAAACGGAGTTTGCGGGAAAGCTTTTCATCGAAGAACGTGCAGGCAAGCAAGGGCTGGGCACCGCTTACATCAAAGGCTTCAAATGGGCGATCGGCCGCGACTATGACTATATCTTTGAGATGGATGCCGACTTCTCCCATCCGCCAATAGCCCTGCAGCAGCTGTACAATGCCTGTGCAACGGAAGGTTATGATGTGGCCATCGGATCGCGCTATGTGAAAGGCGGACAGGTGATGAACTGGCCAACCGGACGTGTGCTGATGAGCTATTATGCTTCCATCTATGTGCGCATGATTACCTGGATGCCCATCCGCGACACGACGGCAGGCTTCGTATGCTACCGGAAAAAAGTACTGGCAGCCATTGACCTCGACAAAATTAAATTCACCGGCTATGCCTTTCAGATCGAGATGAAGTTTGCCGCCTGGAAGCTCGGTTTCAAAATAAAAGAAGTGCCCATTGTATTCAGCGACCGCCTCGAAGGTATTTCCAAGATGAGCAAAGGAATCTTCAGTGAAGCTGCCACCGGTGTATGGAAGATGAAATGGAAGAGTTTTTTTGAGAGCTATGCCGCAGGGCAAGAAGCCAGTAGCCAACCTTGATCCGTTCATTTTGCAGCACTGAATACTAACGCACGGTCTACTGCGTTTATCGTCATCATCCTTCCTGATATGATGGCACCAAAAGCTTCGCTTCTCCTCACAACCCTTGCCTGCCTGCTTTCTTTGCACAACAGTGCCAATGCCGGCGTCACGATCAATGAAGCCCTGAACAATAAATGGATCAAGGTGACCATACGAGGTTATGATTACCGCACAGATTCCGTTTATCGCTCTTCCTTTTACGGAAACTGCCTGATCATGACCTGCAAAAACTTACGCACCGTACCGGTTGAAATTACCGAGTCGCCGGGCCGTTTCCTGCAACCGGATGACACGACGCTGCAACGGATGGTGCTCACCAAGGCACTTGCCTTGCATCTTGGTGCGCAGCAGGAAATCACCACGCCGCTTTATGCCATGTGTACGGAGGCACATGACGGCGCCCCGGGCTATGCAACACAGTTCCGTGCCGGTAAGATGGCTTCAGCCGAACTCATACCGCTGATTAATTTCATCGCTTCCAATCACTATCAGAACGATGCGGCGCAACAGGCTGTATGGTGTATGACGGATCAATATTCACCTTATACCATCACTTCCGATGATACGGTTATCAGCAACCGTCTCCGCAAATTCGTATGCGGACTGAAGCATGTGAAGTATGAAAAAGACAGCGGAGAACAAAAAGGCGCACCGCTTTTCAGAATGGTGGACGGCACCTTCACCTACACCATTCAAAAACCAAAAACAGTAGACCTCATCATTTACAATGAAGCCGGCCAGGAAATTAAGAAGCTTGTGACGCATGCATCACAGGCAGCCGGCACTTATGACTACAACTATCATTTCAACCTGCCCATCAACGACAATGCATTGCTGCAGCAGGCACTCATCATTAAGTTTTTCCTGAACGGGACACTGATAGCGGAAAAGAAACATGTGCTGCGCAGTTGAGTGAGCCAAATGGCAAGGTCATGCAATGAAGGATTTGTTCACTGCAGTAAAACTGCTTAACACTTTGTAAGGTCTGTTCCGAAATAATTCCTCCAATTACTGTTGCCCTTGATGAAATGATTAACCGTAGTGACGTGATGCAGCAGATAAAGTTGCCACTACCTTTCCGTCAGCTCCCGCTGCAACTCCTCCAGCGAAACACCTTTCGTTTCCGGCATCAGCGTCCATACATAAATAAGCTGTAATACCATCATCACGCTGAAGAAGGCGAAGATCACTCCGCCGCCATAGCTGTCGGCGAATACGGGAAACACATTCGCGATCAGCGCCGCGAAGATCCAGTGTGTCAGGCTGCCCAAAGCCATGCCTGAGGCACGCACGGCATTCGGAAATATTTCGGAGATGAAGACCCATATCACCGAGCCCTGCCCTATTGCATGCGAAGCGATGAACATAAAAACATACACCGGTACATTCGCATACGACTCATTAAAGAAGGCTCCGGCAACCAATGCCAGGGAAACGATGTAGCCGACAGAACCAATATACATCAACACCTTCCTGCCGACGCGGTCGATCAGTATCCAGCCGATGATGGTGAAAATCAAATTCACCACGCCGATGCCGATTGTGGAAAATAATGCACCCGACTTTGCCGATCCTGTCATCTCAAAGATACGTGGCGCATAGTAGATGATGGCATTGATGCCCGACAACTGATTGAAGAAGGCAAACAGGAATGCCAGCAGGATGAGCCGGAAATATTTCTTTTGAAACAAGCGCTCTTTATGACCTTTCAGCTGCTCCTCCGCCGAATGTTTTATCGCCGCCATGGCTTCCTCCACATTTTCTTCCGTGATGGACAAGACGTCCTTTGCCTTTTGTTCATCGCCTTTGTGCAGCAACAACCACCTTGGTGTTTCCGGCGTAAACAGCATCAGTACAGAGAAGAACAAGGCAGGTACGGCCACGATGCCCAGCATCCAGCGCCAGTCGTTGGCACCGCCTTCCAGCAGGTAATTGGAAACATAGGCGATCAGGATGCCCAGCACGATATTCATCTGAAAAGAGATGCCCATCCTGCCGCGGTATTTTGGCGGAGCGATCTCCGATATGTACACAGGCGCCACCACCGATGATGCGCCGATACTCAAGCCGCCCATGAAACGGAAAAACATAAACATGCCAACACCGCTGGCCAGTGCCGAACCGATGGCCGAGAAGAAGAACAGGAGGCCGATGGCAATCAGTGTTTTCTTTCTGCCATAGGTATCTGCGGGAACACCGCCGAACATGGCACCGATGACGGTACCGTACAAAGCCATGGCAATGGCCAACCCGTGGCTCCAGCCATCGAGGTGCCAGAGCTGCTGAATATCCTGCTCGGCGCCGGAGATCACCGCCGTATCAAGGCCAAACAAAAAACCGCCGAGGCCAACCGTAACGGACCATAAAATAAGTTTGCTGTTCATGTGGAAACGGGAAAAGAAATGCGTGAGTGATGTATGGATGCTCAAGGTTCCATGCATAAATGTATTAATTCAAATGAAATGCAGCTGATCAATTGTTGACCAAACAAGCCACAGGTTGTAACCCTGCATATAAACCATTATCAGGACTAAAATCAACTTTGTAATTGAATAGCAGGATTATCTTCTAAAAATGTAAACTTTTTTCAGGACGAGTCAACTCTTAAAAAACGCACAAGCCAACGCTGCAAGCAATTTTTTTAAGAGAGTATTTTTTCTCCCACCCAGGAAGAAATTCAAATTTTTTTTTCTCACCCTTCGGTTTTTAAATTACGCAGGGCAGCAGGGTTCTCTTTCCGGAAATAGGCAATGGAATAATAGTCGGGCTTTAATTGACCCAATAACCACTGTAATTCGGTGTTTCGGGTACACTCCTTCTCTAACCTCCGGCTGGAGCGGATGCCATTGAGGTAGCCATAAAATAAAGTTTTAGAAACACTTTGAACTCATAAGCCGGACGTCCTTCTCTCTTCAATTCAGGTACCTTAAACCTGAGCTGCGCTAAGCCCAAATGCTCCACAAAGGCATCAATGAGCCGGACCGGATTCTGTTCTCCTACGCTGTCTTCCTGACTGCTGAAGGTTACCTGTGCTCTGTTTTAGGGTTGTATTTACCGCATATCTCCAAGATCTTTAATCACGTGATCCTGGCGTCATCTATTTCAATATCTTTATCAAAGTAATTTATAACATGTTTGTTAATTGGTTTTTCACAGGCTGGCGTTAGCAGCAAGCTTGTGACGACATTACAAACTCAAAAAATTTGTGCAAAAAAATTGACAATTAAAGAAATTATCATGGCGGGTCCGGCATCCTCTGTTTTATTAAGAATTGCTCCAAACAGTTCTACGATAGCTTTGATCTACAAAGTCATTGACGACCTTGCGAGCGAAAGAACAGAGCATGATTTTTATATAAACTCAACTTTAGCATCTCCTGACAAAGAGGATTTAAGACCTTTTGGAGTGGAACTCAATCCCATCACTAATGATTACTACAATTATTCAGAGTCGGAATTAAAGTCAATAGAAGATAAATTTAAGTTTTATCCAAAATATGATATTGGCCTCTATGCAAGGTGCAACGATAAGGCCGATCATAAAATTTTGGGGCAACTAACACTCAAAATCGCAGAAGCTGTTGACGGTATTATTGAATTTGGAGGCAGACTTGATGGAAATAAAATCAAACACGTAAATGGTAAAATCTGTGAAATTGACTGCGAGACTGCAAACGGACGGACTGTTGAGCATCATGTGAGCGATATTGAGTTTATGAGAAATTGGTTGCTGGACAAAAACTTTTACATGATACAATGAACAATTTTCGGATGAACAGAAAGGCAGCCGCCGGCAGCACATTTGCAATTGGCGGGGTTTCGTGCCCCGCAGATCATTTTGTGGTAGCTGAAAGTTCAGTTCTGCGCATCAACATTTGTAGTGATAAGCCCGCCCATCGCAAAACTGCAAACCATTAACCACAATGCTTTGGCGACACTGCTAACTTTGAACTGACAGTAAGAAATGAAACATTTATTCACAATATTTTCACTCCTATTTGGTCATCTCTGTTTTGCAAACATGGCCTCTCCATATCGTGAAGGAACATTTTCAAGTTCGGCATTTAGCAGCAGAAATATTGACATTCTTCACGAGAAGATTTACATAAAACCTGACAGCAGTTTTAAGACAGCATTATTCAAAATTGAGTATGCGGTAAAAACCGATACAGAGGGCAGACAAATCCCTTTGTTGTTTCATGCAGTGGACTACAATGGCGACTTCAAAGTTTGGGTGGATAATCAGATGGTAACTATATCATCTATTCCAGCAGCATATGAGCATATCTCCAATTCGCCGTTTCAGCATTTCTCGAATATTTTTGACGGACGCAATGAAGTGACAATTTATTGGGAGGAGAACTCAGGTTTCGTTTACCAGCTTAACGAGTTAAAATATTTCGAGACCTCTCTGACGAAAGGCGAACACAACATCCGAGTTGAATATACCGCTACTTCCTGGCTTGATTTGCGACAATGGGTTAAAAATTACAGTTTTCGCTATTCTCTTTCGCCTGCTGAATTTTGGAAGTCCTTTGGTTCGCTGGAGATTACTGTAGATGCAACCCAATTCAAAAAAACAATCACCACAAATTTCGGAAACCCGGCTTCAGGGAAACTCGATTCCGTTTCAGTTTGGACATTTAACCAGCTTCCGGGAAAATATCTGCAAATTTATTTTGTTCCGGAATTGAATTCCACCGCAGCAACATTAATGAGTATCGGGACAAATAAATTGACATTGTGCTTTGCCATCGTCATTGCAATTCTTCATTTAGTTCTCATACGGCTTTTTAGAAAGCGAAATACACAGAAGAAATATTCCTGGGTTTTGATAGCAGGTAGTATTCTCATACCATTTGTGATTCTGTGCTTCAACATGTATTCCTATGACCTCATTGATAATGTAATTGGAGATGAGGCATCACATTATCATGGCTACACTTTCTTTGTCATGGTTCTCTATCCGGTATTGATGCCTTTGTATTGGGTAGGCATGTGGCTCGTGGACAAACTTTATAAGAAAAAGTTATTAGGACATGACAGGTTATAATTTGCTTAGCGAGCTTTACACCGCTTCCGTGTCTCGGCAGGCATGGTTTTATAGATAGAAAACGGGACACGGATGGATTCTATGCTATGCATTGCCTTTTGTCCCGCCACCTCACAGCACAGGCTTGCAGGCGGAGACGCAGCGGCGGAATAAAGATCCTTAATCACTTGATCTGGGCGAATTCTATTTCGATGTCTTTATCAACGTAATTTTTAACATAATTGTTAATTGGTTTTTTCACAGACTGGCGTTATCTGCATCCATTGGAGAAGCCTCCTGACATCAAACTGACGAGCAATGAATAACCTTTTTACCTTACTTTTTTTGACTATTATTATTTCTGCATTTGGGCAGACAAGCAGTAAAAATTGTGTGTGTCCGGAATCGCAGATCAAAGCCTACAATAAACCAGACACCATTTTTTATTTACAAAACGGAACACCAATTTCCTTTTGCGGTTACAAATTCCAAGACACCCATCCAACAGTTTACTTAAAATTTGTGTTAGCGTTTTGTTTGCCCGACACTCTTTTAGACATTGACATTTGGAATGCCAACCAATCATGTTACATACATACCATTGGCGACACACTGCTGGTTGATGAGATTGCTGCCAAACTAACAGAGAAAATTTATTTGAACGGCCTGGAGGTCATTCGCAAGAAAGTAAAAACAAAAACTGTTACCGCTGATAAAAAGGAAACACCAATCAAAATCGTTGACAGAATTTTTAAGAATTACATAAAACTATCCGAAAGCACTGACTCGCCAACGAACAAGGACGCAATGAAAAATGCTTTGCAATTTCTTCAAACGGAAAGTGATGTTAAAGACTTACCACTTCTTATAAATGTTTGGATGTATTACGACCCGACTGATTTTCCAACCCGGCAACTTATACAGAAAATCTTTGCGAAAGATAAGAAAGCAACTTTATCCGCTATTGATAATCGGCTCAACAAAAAAAAGAAGTGGGAGAATAAAGAAACTGCACCTTATTCTGATTTGGTTGCACTTAAAAACGAACTGAAAAAGTGATAATCATAAATCTCTCTGCCAAATCTTCCTCCGGATTTTAAACTACACGACATCAGATGGCCAGGATAACTGCAGAAAACCGCACCTGCAAAAAATTGGTGGTTCAGTGCTTAAATGAAGCTTTGTGCTTCGTATCAAGTTCAGTGCCGGCAAACAGCTTATTGCTCCGAAATTCCATTATTCGCCAAGCGCAAAAACGCCGGATGAAGCTCTTATACGATACGGCAGACCATGAACGCTACCGTTTTGAATGAACTGTCTTGGAAATACGTTAAACCCCAACCGTCATTGCTTCTAATGTCTACGATAAAAAAACAAATTTGCAAAAACAGCACTACCACGCTTATTAATAAAACACACTTTCCTTTTATAGTCACACACGAAAAGTCAGGTTCAAACAAAATAAACAAAAGAATTTTTTCGCCAATGCTTTAAACTTATGTTTTACTTTAAACTTTCCCGCAGCATTTTAATGACACTTTCCTTATCTCTTTTCAACTGCTTAGCAAACGCTGTTGCTTGCGGATGAACTTCATGATACTTTTCACTCCATGCAATTACTTCAACCAGAACCGGAATTAAATCAATCCCCTTTTGAGTGAGTCTGTAAAGAATTTTCGCTTTGCTGTCCGGGTGAACTTCCTTTGAAATTATTCCACCACCTTCAAGCAATGCCAGTTTATCGGCAAGGACACTGGTTGTAATTCCTTCGCCACCATTGAGGAAAGCGCCGTAAGTATTTTTTCCTTTAAATACTAAATCTCTCACAATAAGCAACGACCATTTATCACCCAGAATATCAAGCGTTTTACCAATCGGGCAATCAGACCTAAAGGATATTTTTTTCTTTTTCACAATACAAAAGTACAAAAGCACTTGTATATTCCAAGTGGTTTGCTTTATATTTACGGCCAAGAATCATTCCATCAACACATATAATCAGTAATAAAATGAGCAAACTACAGGCACGAAATGAAACTACAATCGATGCGTCTATCAGCACCGTTTGGGCAATTATCACCGACATTAAACTTTTAGACAAAATAAATCCCGGCGTTATTACAGCTACAGGACGGATGGACAAGCAAGGCGAAACCCGAACTTGTGAAATGGAAAACCGAGGCAAGAGAGGAACTATGACAGAAAAACTGGTTGAGCTTGTTCACGAACAAAAAACTGTCTGGGCAATAGAAAACGACAGCATGGGAATGGGGAAGATGCTGAAAGACCCAAAATTTTGTTTCTATCTTGAAAAGATTGGTGATAACAAAACTAAAATCGTAAATGAATCTTATTACGAACCTGCAAACCTGATGGCTAAAATCATAAATGTTTTGATGATGAAAAAAAAGATGGGTGAAATCCAAGGACAAATTCTTTCTAACATTAAAACAATTGCAGAAAAAAAATAAGTATGGCAACTATCCACAACGAAATCATGGTAAACGCAAGCATTGACAGGGTTTGGACAATGCTTACTGACCTTGAACTCTTAGACAGGTATGACCCGGCGGTTAAGAAAGCAACTTTGCTTTCAAACAAAAAGACAGGCATCGGAGCAAAAAGAAAAGTGCTGATGGTTGACGGCAAAAACTGGTTTGAAGAAACAGTAACGGTGTTCAAAGCTAACGAGGCATTGACCTATCAACTCACAGATTGTTCCTTTCCAATCAAAGGTTTGCAACACAGCTACAGCTTTGAGAAAATCGGCAACCAAACAAAAGTTAAACAGGTAATGGAATACACCGTTAAGTTTGGTTTGCTGGGCAAGTTGCTTGACAGTTTGATGATACGCAAACAGTCGGACACTGGAATAAAAATATTCCTTGCAGGTCTTAAATCTTATGCTGAAACTCATTAACCTTTACACATGGCTTACAACGAAGCATTAGCAAATCGAATTCGGGATCAACTTGCAGATATTCCAAACATTGTAGAAAAGGAAATGATGGGCGGCTTGACATTTATGGTAAACGACAAAATGTGCATCGGCATCATCAAAGATGATATGATGTGTCGCATTGCACCTGAAATGCAAGACACTGTTATAGAAAAAACAGGTTGTCGCATCATGGATTTCACAGGCAGACCAATGAAAGGTTATGTAATGGTGGATGACTCAATCATGAAAACCAAAAAAAAATTTGACTACTGGATAAACCTTAGTTTGGAGTTCAACAGCAAAGCCAAGTCATCAAAAAAGAAGAAAAAATAATTTCATCAATAACCATCAAAATCAAGTAACATGACAAATTCAATCAATTGGTTTGAAATTCCAGTGAAAAATTTCAACAGAGCAAAAGCATTTTACGCAACGCTATTAGGTGAAGACATTCAGGAAATGCCCCACCCTGCTTACAAGTATGGCATCTTGCCCGGCGACATGCAAAACGGGGTAACAGGTGGAATTGTAGAAGGCGAAGGTTTTGAACCCTCAATGACTGGTGCTTTAATCTACCTTAATGGCGGAGATGATCTAAGTGTTCCGCTCTCTAAAGTTGAGGCAGCTGGAGGCAAAATTCTTTTGCCAAAAACCTCAATCGGTGGCAACGGCTTTATGGCTCACATAGCCGACACAGAAGGAAACAAAATTGCACTTCACTCAATGAAATAATGTCACCCTTTGCTTTTTCCTTGTTGTGTTGCTCACGTAACTTTCTGTCAAAAAATATGTGCCTGTCATTTATTGGTTAGTCATTATCGGCACGACAACATCAGGAACAGAAATCTCTGACTACATTGACAGAACATTGCACCTTGGATACACAATTGGAAGTGCTTTGCTTCTGAGTTGCTTGTTGCTCACTTTGTTTTTATGGTTTCGCAAATACAAAAATCTTCAAGTGTTTCCGATTGCAGACAAGCAAAAAGAAATTTTTTACTGGACTGCAATTCTTTTTTCTAACAGTTTGGGAACTGCATTCGGAGACTTTCTCGGGGACTATTTTGGTATGAGCTATTTACAAGGCGCTTTTGTAACAGGTGGCGTAATTCTTATTGTTGTGCTTCTACATTATCTTACAAAAATCAATCACATTCTTTTGTTTTGGATTGCCTTTGTTTTCACCCGACCATTCGGTGCAACCTTTGGCGACTTCCTCACAAAACCAATTGACAAAGGCGGCCTGCATCTCGGCACTTTAGCATCTTCAGTTATTTCAGTTGTTGTAATGACAGTTCTGCTTTTCATTGCGCACAGACAACATCAATTGAACGGGTATGATTGACGTGAGCAGCAAAGCAGCCGATAACATTAGCCGCTGTGTAATGCCATCACGACGATAATCGTATTCCCTATCTGGCTTTTTTTTAAGCCAAATTTATTATTATTATGCTGTGCAAATATGGGAATCGCCGGATGGCATTCCGGCAACAATTGTTCTCAATATCTGAGCAGCCAGATTCAAAATGGTAATCGGATGATACGCATGAAAACAAACCATTTCTCCAATAAAATGAAACCCGTTTTACTAGTCCTGCTTTTTCTGCTTGCCGCAGCGTTTTCTGCCGGAGCTCAATCCGTTTCCTTGTATTTGCTCGAACTGGAAAGCCATACCAAATGGGAAGCCGTTGATACAAAGTGGAACAGCGCCAGGAGCCAATGGGTGAGCAATTGTAAAATTGAAAACACACCTGAAAAAACTGCTCAGCTACTACTGCAGTTTGAATCGAATGTGAAATGGGAGGCTGTTGAAGCTGACTGGGCGGCACGCCGCAATGCATGGGTAAATGAGTGTAACAATGCACATGCAGCCGGGCAGGTTGTTAAACTGCTCCTGGAGTTTGAATCCAACATTAAATGGTCGGCTGTGGATGAAAACTGGAAAACAAGAAGACAAGGATGGATCAATGAACTGAATGCAATTCCACAGGAGACTGCATCCGATAAACCAGGTAAAAATCAGGTTGAGTCCGCATTACAATCAGTCACCATCGGAAAACAAGCCTGGATGGCTGAAAACCTGCATGTCGACAAATTCCGTAATGGTGATCCGATACGGCAGGTGAAAACCAAAGAAGAATGGGAAACCGCCAAGATGAACCATGAACCAGCATGGTGGTATGGTACCAACAGCGTTAATGATTATGGAATGACCTATGGTAAATTATATAACTGGTACGCCGTGAATGACCCGAGGGGCCTGGCACCGGAAGGCTGGCACATACCGAGTGATGCTGAATGGGCTGAACTTCTAACCTTCTTCATGCAAAATAAGGTGCCGTTTTCTAAACTTAAAAGTGAAGAAGGATGGCTTAACCATATGAACGGCACAAATGAATTCGGCTTTTCCGCTTTGCCGGGCGGAAACAGCGCAGAATATATCAGTTATAATGTCGGGCAGGAAGCAAGCTGGTGGACCGCCACGCAGGACGGTGATGAATTTGCGATGATTTATTTCCTGAAAGAAAACAACGCTTTCCAGCCCGATGTGAATTTTAAATACAGCGGTAATTCCGTTCGCTGTGTGAAAAACAAGTGATTGCCGATAGTGACCGTTGCATAGTGTGATAGCCACCTGGCTTTTCCTGTAATGTGATGAGAAACGGTTCCCGGCATTACCCTGCCACAGATGAACAACACGCGCTCTATCCCTATGCCATTTTAGAAGACACCTCAAAATACCCGGAGTCATCCTGTACCGATTGATCCGGATCAGGATCTCATCTATTCATTGAAATATGCCGAACTATATTCAGCATGACTGCATTGATTGCCTATTTGAGACAGCTTCCATTTACCGCTTTATCTTTATTTTTGGATAAACAGGTTATCCGCGTATTCGTACTAAGCCAGTGGTACTTTTGGGCTGAATAGCCATGCTCACTTACAGGCATAGATAGCAACAATTCAGCGGCAGCTTAAATTTAAAATTCATGCATAGTATGAACAGAAAATTTAATACAGAAAGTAGTCCTCCACTCGTAATCTGTTGCCTGCTTGTTTATCTCTTACTGTCCGGTTGTTCCGGTTCATCAACCAGGAATGCAATAGCAAACAACACATCCGATTTCAGCGCTGTGACGGTGAACCGCCAAACGGCGGAAACCGGCAGTGCGAAAGGACAAGAAATTGATTTAGCTAATGTATATGCAAAAGCCATTGGTGACTATATCCGACTGGTGAAGAAGGAATACAACCTTACTTTCGATACATTATTTTTTGGCAAACACGTTTACGGACAACCGGACGATTTCCCTGATATATCATTGCCGCCAGTCATCGGGAACACACAACTTAAACTCATCAGCCCTGAACAGGGAGCACAGCTACAACAGCAACATAAGTCATCATTCTATATCAACCTCATTGGCTGGGTTAACGCCGACAGTGCTGAGTTTACCTTCGTTACATTCTCCAACGGAATGACACATCAGTTTGACTGCTTCATTCACTATAAATTGGGCCGGCAAAATTTTGAGCTGGAGGACTCCCGTTTTGAAAACTATCTTTTCAAAGCAAAATGAAAGCCAGCTTCCACGACCATTCATCATGAAAACACAATCTTATTCATTTCATCAAACTGCACTGCTGAAGAAGGTTTCGCAACAGTTCATCCTGTTCATGGCATTGGTAGCTACCGGTCAGATCGCTTCCGCGCAATGGCTTGCTGAAGGCAATATCACCCGTCCTGATAAAATTCTTTTTGATTACTACCCTTCCCCGAAGGATCAGGAGCAATTGTTTAAGTCATCGCTGCCGGTTACATCAGAACAGAAAGAATACCTGCTCCGCAAGCTGAAACCCGCAAACCGCGGCAACTACAAATTCCGGGAAAGAGAATATTTCACCACGGAATTTATTGATGACTGGAAGTTGCTCCAATGCAAGGCTATGCGGATCTTCCAAAGTGAAGCATCGAATGAAAGATTATGCCTGGTGATGATAGCCGGGGGCGATAACTATTACCTGGGCAAGCACACCTCCTACTATTTGCCCGTTGAAAGCGATGAATACTTTGTATTGCCGGTGAGTGCCTTTGAAAGCTGGCAATGGCCGGGCGGAAAAATTCCTGCCGGCGATTTTAAAACGAATGAACTCCATAATATAGAATTTATGAGTGTTCATCGCCCAAGCCGCTACCGGCGGGAATGGATTACGGATGACATGGTTTTTTTGGATCCGGTGAAGACCATGTCAGTACAGACAAAGCAAAATCTTTCAACAGCGCTGCTTGATACCGATTTGACTGCCGAAGTTATGATGATGGGACAACTCGATGAGCAGACCATAGGATTTGACTATAGCGGCGGCCGTTCTTCCATCGTAAAGCATTATCTGAATGAAAAAATACACCTGGTAGTTTATCATTTGGCTTTCTTCGCCGATGATGACGGTAACAACATTGAAATTCTTTATTGTCCTTGGGATGAGAATGATACTGTACCGGAACTCAAAGACTTCCGCGGTTCCACCAACCGCAGAGACTGTTATTTCTTCATACCTGCCGGACAAGCTGAAACAATCGGCTACGGCAATAATCTTAAAGATATTCTCGCCCGGCTGATTCGCGCTGCACCGGATGGATTCAAAGACCTTGCTACTCCTTTACTGGGTGATTACATGCGATTGCGAAAATCATATTCTTCTATGGGCATTCTCACTGCTGATGACTACAAAATCGGGCTCATTACCGGAGACGGCTCCGGCTATTTTCTAACCACAGGTTATACCGTTGACTCAACCGCCGCACAACATGATTTTGAAAAAGCTATGGATGATCTCAAAGCAGTAGCTATCACCAACTATGGCAGGCTCACTTTCGTTGAACAAAGCAAATCATATGTACAGGAAATTGACAATACCATTTACCTGGGTTCATTTGTATTGACAGATCCCGGCAGGCAGGATGTTACCGTGCATGCTGTCAGAATTGATGTAGGAAGCCATTACTATCTGTCCGGAATTTTGATTTCAAAAAATTAAGAAACGCATGGAAAAACGCAGTTCTTTGTCGCGCCCGACATTAAAAAAACAACAGATGAAAATCTTACTCAACCTGCTAGTTATTGTTCAGCTTTTGCCACAAACAATGGCACAAAACAAGAATGATCTCCCATCGTCAAAACCACTTGTTATCGGAACAACGGAAGAAATATTTTCCAGGGAACTTTCGGAAAACAGGATAGTGAATATTTATTTACCCGAAGGTTATAATGAAAAAGACAGCATAAGATATCCGGTAATATATGCGCTTGATGGTGGCATTGACGAAGATTTTCTCCATATAACAGGCATCGTCCAATACAATACTTTGCCCTGGATTAACCGGATTCCTGCATCCATTGTGGTTGGCATCGTAAATGTTGACAGGAAGAGGGATTTTACCGGTCCGACAAATTTCGTGAACGACAAAAAGCATGCACCCACAGGTGGCGGTTCCGCAAAATTTATTGCATTCATAGAAAAGGATCTGCTGCCATACATCAACGCAACGTATAAGACGAACGCGTCACGAACCATCATTGGGCAATCGCTTGCAGGACTATTGGCAACGGAAATATTATTTACAAAGCCAACACTCTTCGACAAGTATATTATTGTAAGCCCCAGCCTGTGGTGGAATGATGGTTCGCTGCTGAAATTGCAGCCGGAAATTCTTAATGCTACCTATTCGCATCCCACAGCTGTTTACATTGGCGTCGGAAAAGAAGGACTGACACCGGGACTTGACAGTCATGTGATGGAAGTTGATGCCAACCTGTTAGCCGACAAAATAAGTCAGTCGAAATCCAAAAATGTAACGGTATATTTTGATTACCTGCCTTCAGAAGACCATGCCACTGTAACGCATCCGGCTGTTTTCAATGCTTTCAGACTACTGTATCCGGACAAAAAAGAGCATTAGCAAATACCAGTTGAACAAAGGCAAATGCGGTCGGGCCGAAAAAAAAAGAGCCGGATCCCCAGCGCTTTATTGCTTCCTGTAGAAAATTCATTGCTTTAAAACTCTACCTTTGCTGCATAAAATATTTAAAGCATCTGAGCCGTATTTTACTTATAGACGATGAAGAAAAACTAAGCAACCTGCTGACTCGCATTATCAGTCTGGAGGGCTTTGATGTGGTTCAGGCGGCAGACTGCAAGTCGGCATGGAAGAAGTTGGATCATTCGGAATTTGACATTGCGCTATGCGATGTAAAACTGCCCGACGGCAATGGCGTGGAACTCTCCGGGAAAATCAAAGACAGGTTCCCGCACATGGAAATTATCCTGCTGACTGCCTATGGCAATATTGCAGACAGTGTGCAGGCAATTAAGAATGGTGCTTTTGACTACATCACCAAAGGTGACGATCACGACAAAATAATCCCGCTTTTGCATCGCGCAATGGACAAAGTGCATCTGTCTAAACGTGTGCAGCAGTTGCAGAAGCAGGTTGGCCACCAATATTCGTTTGACAACATCATTGGCCAATCAAAGGCCATTCTCGCGGCAATTGAAATGGCAAAAAAAGTTGCCGCCACCGACACAACGGTGTTACTGTTAGGTGAAACCGGAACAGGCAAAGAGGTCTTCGCACAAGCCATACATACTGCAAGTAACCGTGCTAATAAACCATTTGTTGCGATTAACTGCTCTGCATTCAGCAAGGAACTTTTGGAGAGCGAGATGTTCGGACATAAAGCCGGAGCATTTACCGGAGCCACTAAAGACAAAAAAGGATTGTTCGAAGAAGCCAGCACCGGCACTATTTTTTTAGACGAAATCGGTGAAATGAGCCTGGAGTTACAGGCAAAGTTGCTGCGGGTGATTGAAACTGGTGAGTTTATTAAAGTCGGGGAAAGTAAAACCAGCAAAACCAATGCGCGCATTATTGCCGCCACACACCGTGACCTGCCAAAAGAAATTGAAGCTACCCATTTCAGGCAAGATCTGTATTACCGCATTTCAGTTTTTCAAATCAGGCTACCTGCTTTGCGCGAACGCGCAGCTGATATTGAATCGCTGGCTAAGCACTTTGCAGTTGTATCATCTGCAAAAACCAATAAGAAAGCTAAATCGCTTTCTGCTGAATTTATCGAAGCGCTTAAACAACATCAGTGGCAAGGCAATATACGGGAACTGAAAAATGTAATTGAGCGCAGCGTTATTCTTTGCAATACTGACGAACTCACCACGGAGGACCTACCGGCAGAACTTCAACCTGCTTATTCTCCTGTAAAGAACCGAAAACAACTATCGGCTTTTGACTTATCCAGTGCCGAAAAACTCCACATTCAAAAAGTGCTGAACTACACCAATGGCAACAAAACCGAGGCGGCACGGCTGCTCAATATTGCCACTACCACCCTTTACCGCAAACTGGAAGAATACAAAATCAGTTAATAGAAGCTATCTCAAAAAAGGCAATCAATGCGGTCATGGCGGATTTATTCCGGCATCTGCCAATATATGGAAGAGATCCTGATCCTGATCAATCAGGACAGGATCACTCCCGGTATTTTTGAGACAGCTTCCAGCAAAATTATAGCGAAACGCTATGCCCGCCCGTTGCAAAATGAAACGGTTGTTTCCCACTCAATCTTCGTTTTGTATACTCAAACCCTTGTCAGCGTGAGGTTTCCGTTCCAATGCACCGAATGGAACGGCTTTGGCTGATCTTCTGCCAAAGCATATCAAAATGACTACAATAATTCTTATCGCAGCCGGGCTATTCTGCTTCGCGCTGTTTTTCAAATCCATCAACTTCTTTGAAAAAATCTGAACTACATGACAGCACTCTTCATTATCGCAATTTTTCTCTTCTGTTACATCGTCTATGTATTACTCAAACCGGAAAGATTCTGAACTATGAATTGGGAGAAAGTAAGAAAGGCCATCGTATTCATCATTTCCATACTATTGGTTGTGTCGATGTACTATCTTCTTTATTGGAAAGCCAAAATCTTATTTAGGTTCTAAAACAAAACAAAATGAATACTGAAATAACCGGAATAATCCTGATGTATGGCGTGATAGTACTGCTTGCCATTCCGCTTGGCAGATACATCGGAAAGATTTTCATGAATGAAAAAACATGGCTGGATAAAGTTTTCAATCCGCTCGACAACCTCTTTTACAAACTGAGCGGCATTGACATAAATAAAGAAATGAACTGGAAACAGCATCTGGCAGCACTGCTTACTATCAATGTTTTCTGGTTTCTCATTTCCATGTTCATATTGACCAACATGAGCTGGCTGCCACTCAATCCTGACGGAAATCCTTCTATGACAGCCGATCTGGCTTTCAACACTTCCGTAAGCTTCGTAACAAATACCAACCTGCAACACTATTCAGGTGAAACCGGCTTGTCCTATTTAGGCCAGTTGATTTTAATGCTTTGGCAATTCATCAGTGCCGGAACAGGTATAGCTATTTGTGCCGTTGTGTTTTTTGCCATGAGAGAAAAGACATCACTAACACTGGGCAACTTCTACTTCTTCTTTGTCCGCTCCTGCACACGCATTTTGTTGCCGCTGGCATTCACAACTGCCATCATTTATGCATTCAACGGCATACCGATGACCTTTGAAGGCAAAGACACCATGACAACTCTGCAAGGTGATACCGTACAGGTAAGCAGAGGGCCTGTTGCCGCATTTGTTGCGATCAAGCAGTTAGGCACAAACGGCGGCGGTTTCTTCGGATCGAATTCAGCCCATCCGTTTGAAAATCCTGGCTACTTCACCAATATCCTGGAGACCATTTCCCTTTTTCTTATTCCGATTGCGATGATTTTTGCAATGGGCTTTGTATTAAAGCGCAGAAAATTAGCACGGACAATTTTCGGTGTAATGACCATCGGTTTTCTGTGTTTTGTGATTCCATCGGTATATTATGAGATGCAGGGCAACCCTGCTATTTCACATTTAGGCATCGCACAAAATTCAGGCAGCATGGAAGGCAAAGAAATCAGGTTCGGCTCTGCCGCGTCGGCTTACTGGGCAATCAATACCACCTGCACCAGTAATGGTTCAGTAAACGCCATGCACGACAGTATGACGCCATTTACCGGAATGTTCACCTTGCTTGGCATGATGATAAATTGCTTTTACGGAGGAGTTGGCGTGGGCTTCCTAAACTTTTATGTGTTCATCATTCTTGCAGTTTTCATCAGCGGCCTGATGGTGGGCAGGACACCTGAGTTTCTCGGAAAGAAAATTGAAGCACGTGAAATGAAAATAGCTATGCTCATCGCTTTACTTCATCCGTTCCTGATTTTAACAGGAACAGCATTAGCAAGTTTTCTTTTTTCAGGTAACCCTGAAGCATACTCCGGTTGGCTTGCCAACCCCGGCTTTCACGGTTTCAGTGAAATGCTTTATGAGTTCAGTTCATCATCTGCCAACAACGGAAGCGGCTTTGAAGGATTGGGCGATAATACGCCATTTTGGAATATAGCCTGTGGTTTGGTCATGTTATTGGCGCGTTACCTTCCTATCATCGGGCCTGTTGCCATTGCGGGAATCTTAGCCTCTAAAAAATTCATACCGGAAAGTAACGGAACATTAAAAACCGATACTGCCACCTTCGGGCTTATGGTTTTCGCTGTCATCGCCATTGTAGCCGCACTTTCATTTTTCCCGGCACTCACATTGGGACCGATTGCAGAATATTTTTCATTACAGTGAAAAGAGATCAGTAAACAGTAAAATTTAAATACTATGCAATTCAACTTATGCCATTTACTAAACCTATCCTCACCGCTCATAATTAAGCCATAAAGAAGCTTTCCAATGAAATCCGATTTTTCGACCAACAAATCTGCTTCACTGTTGTCAATGAAACCAAGCTCCTCGCGAAGTAAAATAACTGTGACAAGTTCGGTCATTGAACCTAATGAAATGCGCACGAAATGGACAAACTCTTTTGGGCTTCTCCTGGCTGCACCCTCAGCAATATTTACAGGAATGGAAACAGCTGCCCATCGCATCTGGGAAACCAATCCAAACTCTTCCTCCGCAGGAAAATTGCTTGTAATGCCCTATATATCCTTTACAAAGCCAAAACTGCTACTCCATGCATGCAATTGCTTATGCGGTTTTATTATTCATGATTTTGTTATCTCAAAATTAAATCATCTCAGCTTCCGTATTTCACATCTCACTTTTCACATAACACATCTTACATTTCAAATTAAGTAAACAGCACCATGAAATCATCACCTGCTTCCTTATTTCAACCTCAGCTGCTGAAAGAGGCACTCATACAATCCTTCATTAAACTGAACCCGAAAACAATGTTCCGCAATCCGGTGATGTTCACCGTTTGGATCGGCACGCTTGTGATGCTCATTGTTTCTTTGTGGACTTTATCCGGTGCAAGCGGACAAGGTTCTTTCATTTACAACTTCCTTGTTTTTAAAGTGCTGCTGCTCACTTTGTTATTTGCCAACTTCGCGGAAGCTATTGCCGAAGCAAGAGGAAAAGCACAGGCAGACAGTTTAAGGAAAACAAGAGAAGAAACACCGGCAAAGAAAATCTCCGCTTTAGGTAAATACTTAACGAGCGATGTAGTAATCATTCCATCCTCACAATTAAAGAAAGGAGATTTATTTTTCTGCGAAGCGGGTGACATCATTCCCACGGATGGAGAAATTTTAGAAGGACTTGCCACAATTGACGAAAGCGCCATCACCGGAGAAAGTGCACCTGTAATCCGTGAAGCCGGTGGCGATAAAAGTTCCGTAACAGGTGGAACAAAAGTTTTAAGCGACAGAATTCAGGTAGTGGTAACTACACAACCCGGGGAAAGCTTCCTGGATAAAATGATAGCCCTGGTAGAAGGTGCAAGCCGGCAGAAAACACCCAATGAAATCGCACTGACCATTTTACTGGCGGGCTTCACACTGGTATTCATAATAGTTTGCATTACCCTTAAACCCTTTGCCGATTACGCCAACACACCAATAACTATTGCAGCGTTCATTTCACTTTTTATCTGCTTAATTCCGACCACCATTGGCGGACTTCTTTCCGCTATCGGCATTGCGGGAATGGACAGGGCTTTACGCGCCAATGTAATTACAAAAAGCGGCAAAGCGGTAGAAACCGCCGGTGATATTGATGTATTGTTGCTGGATAAAACAGGAACGATAACCATTGGCAACCGTAAAGCCACCAATTTTTATCCTGCTCATGATGTGGAACTGAATGCATTTGTGAAATCAGTTGCCTTAAGTTCAATGAGCGATGATACTCCGGAAGGCAAATCAATCATTGAACTGGCAGGAATGAAACCGGGCAGTATTACAATTGAAAATGCACGTTTCATAAAATTCACTGCCGAAACAAGAACCTCCGGAATTGATTTTGAAAACACCCGTATCAGGAAAGGTGCATCCGATGCCATTCGCAACCTGTGTGAAAAAGCCGGGAACACGTTCCCGCGCGAAACCATTGAAATTGTAAACGGAATTTCAAGCAATGGAGGCACACCGCTGGTTGTTTCTGAAAACGAAAAAGTAATCGGTGTAATTGAATTACAGGACATCATCAAGCCCGGAATCCGGGAGCGCTTTGAACGGCTTCGCAAAATGGGCATAAAAACAGTGATGGTAACCGGTGATAATCCGCTAACAGCCAAATTCATTGCAGGAAAAGCAGGCGTGGATGATTTTATTGCCGAAGCCAAACCCGAAGACAAAATGAATTACATCAAAAAGGAGCAGTCAGAAGGTCGCTTAGTGGCCATGATGGGCGACGGAACAAATGACGCTCCTGCTCTTGCACAGGCTGATGTGGGTGTAGCCATGAACAGCGGAACGCAAGCCGCTAAAGAAGCAGGCAACATGGTTGATCTTGACAACGACCCAACGAAACTGATTGAAGTGGTTGAAATCGGGAAACAGCTTTTGATGACACGCGGAACGCTCACCACTTTCAGCATTGCCAATGATGTAGCGAAATATTTTGCCATCGTTCCGGCCTTGTTCATCGCTTCCATTCCTTCTTTACAGGGTTTGAACATTATGCAGTTGCACTCTCCTGAAAGCGCAATTCTATCAGCAGTAATTTTTAACGCTATTATCATCCCCTTGCTCATTCCGCTTGCGCTGAAAGGAGTAGCTTACAAGCCTATCGGTGCCAGTGCGCTGTTACGCAGAAACCTTCTCCTCTATGGTTTGGGTGGCGTTATTGTTCCATTCATCGGCATTAAACTCATCGACTTAGCTGTTTCCCTGTACTTTTAAAACTAACACAATATGAAATCCAATATGCTTCCCGCCATTCGACTCACTTTACTTTGTTTAGTGTTTTTCAGTGGTATCTACACTTTAGCTGTTTACGGAATTTCCCTGTTCGCGCCCAACAACGGCAAAGGCGAAGTCATCTTATACAATGGAAAAACTTATTACGCCAACATCGGGCAAAGCTTTACTGATGATAAATATTTTTGGTCACGCCCAAGCGCGGTAAACTACAATGCAGCCGGAAGCGGAGGCAGCAATAAAGGACCCTCCAATCCCGATTACTTAGCCGTGGTGCAGTCGCGCATTGACACTTTCCTCGTTCATAATCCCGGCATTGACAAATCTGATATTCCTTCCGATTTGGTTACTGCAAGCGGAAGCGGGCTTGATCCGCATATATCCGTACAAGCTGCCAATGTGCAGGCAGCACGTATCGCAAAAATCCGCGGCATTGCCGAAGCCAACATTCAGCAACTCATACTTTCAAACACTGAAAAGCCATTGCTCGGTATGTTTGGAACCGAGCGCATCAATGTTTTACAACTTAATATCGCATTAGATAAATTGCAAATTGAAAAATAAAAAACTGAACTAATAAATCCAGTCAAACATAACGTCATGAAGTCATCAATGAAAATATGGATTACGATTGCAATTTTACACTGTCCATTTTTAACAATCCATTCGCTGAAAGCGCAGACAAATTTGTCGGAATCGGACAGACTGGCCATCATTCAGCAGGTACAACAGGATGTGCTGGATAGTTTGAATACTGAACCGCAAAAACCGGCCGGGCAAATTTCAAATACACTTTCTCTTTCCGGCTACGTCGAAATCTATTACTGTTACGATTTTGCCCAGCCAGCCAATCATGTTCGTCAACCCTTCCTTTATTCTTATAACAGGCATAATGAGATCAATTTAAATGTAGGACTCATTAAACTGGCTTATGCAACCGATAATGTGCGTGCCAACATTGCGCTCATGGCCGGAACATACAGCAATGATAATCTTTCAGCAGAACCGGGTGTTTTAAAAAATGTTTTTGAAGCCAACACAGGTATTAAAATTTCAAAAAATAAAGACCTGTGGGTTGATGCAGGCATCTTTGCATCGCATATTGGTTTTGAAAGTGCCATCGGCAAAGACTGCTGGACTTTAACCCGCAGCATCCTGGCTGAAAATTCACCATACTACGAGACAGGGGCAAAAATTTCCTATAGCACCGACAATGGTAAATGGTTTATCAGTGGCTTACTATTAAATGGCTGGCAGCGAATCTACCGAAAGGATGGAAATAACTTTCCTGCTTTCGGGCATCAGCTTATTTTCAAACCCAATTCAAAAATCATAATTAACAGCAGTTCATTTATAGGTAACGACATGCCGGACAGTGCCAGGCAGATGCGCTACTTTCATGATCTATATGGCCAGTTTCAGCCAGATAAAAGATTCGGAATCATAGCCGGATTTGATATTGGTGCGCAACAGCAATCAAAAGGCAGCAGTGTTTATAACACCTGGTATTCGCCCATCATCATTTTTAAAGTAACCCCAACCGACAAATTAACCATTGCGGCAAGAGGTGAATACTACAGCGATAAAAACGGCGTAATCATTGCCACCGGAACGCCCGGCAATTTTCAGACCTTTGGATATTCACTAAACTTCGACTATCTGATTCACAACCATGTTTTATGGCGGGTGGAAGGAAGAGGCTTTTCCGGTAAAGACAAAATATTCATGCTGAACGATGAGCCAAGCAACAACAATTATTTCATCACTACTTCACTTGCTGTTTCATTCTGATGGAAGAAACAAGAAAGTCGGCGGAAGAATTTCTGAACCTGATTAAAAAATCAAGGCGCGGAAAGTTTAAAATCTATATTGGCATGAGTGCCGGTGTGGGAAAAACATACCGCATGTTGCAGGAAGCCCATTCCCTGCTCCGTAATGGCATAGATATAAAAGTCGGCTATATAGAAACTCACCACCGGAAAGAAACACATGAATTGCTGGAAGGGCTACCGGTTATTCCGCGCAGGAAACTTTTTTACAAAGGAAAAGAGCTGGAGGAATTAGATGTGCAGGCTGTCATCAGCCTCCGTCCGGAGGTGGTGATTATTGATGAACTCGCACACACCAATATTCAGGGCAGTAAAAATGAAAAGCGCTGGCAGGATGTGCTTGAAATTCTGGAAGCCGGAATAAATGTGATCAGTGCCGTAAACATTCAGCATATCGAAAGCCTGAATGATGAGGTTAAAGCCATTACGGGTGTTGAAGTGGCGGAGCGGATTCCTGACAAGATCCTGGCATTAGCCGATGAAGTGGTCAATATTGACCTCACAGCGGATGAACTGATAGTTCGTTTGAAAGAAGGTAAAATTTACCAGGCAGAAAAAATTCAAGCCGCGCTAAACAACTTCTTCAAGCCCGAACACATTCTACAGTTACGTGAACTTGCCCTGAAGGAAGTGGCTTCGCAGGTAGAACGCAAAGTGGATATTGAAGTGCCGAAAAATGCTGCTCTTCGTCATGAAAAATTCCTTGCCTGCATCAGCAGCAATGAAAAAACTGCGAAGAATGTAATCCGCAAAACCGCACGGTTAGCCAGCTATTACAATGCGCAATGGTTTGTGCTGTATGTGCAGATTCCTGCTGAAGACACAGCCAATATTCCACTGGACAAACAGCGGCATCTCATCAACAACTTCAAACTTGCCACTGAATTGGGTGGACAGGTAATACAGGTGCAGGAAAAAAATATACCGCTGGCCATGATTGAGCAAGCAAAGAAACACAACATTACAACCATTTGCATCGGCAAGCCGCATCTCAATTTATTCAGAATCATCCTGGCTACCAATATCTTAAACGAGTTGCTCAAAAATCTATCAGCATCCGATATTGACCTTGTCATATTAAGCTGAAAATGTAAAATTGCAACCATGAAAATCGAGCATATCCTGAAAGCAAAAATTCATGTGTTTGCCATTCATGCTACAAAGCTTTTTCAGTTTTTACAGGCAGGCCAGAAAGAACTAATGCTTTCTAAACATGTATTGCGAAGCGGAACATCCGCCATAGTAAACAATCAAAACAAAGAATGCAGTTGCCGGATGATTTTTTTAAGTTTCAGATTTTACTGCTGCATGTTCCACTGTATTACCGATCATCGATGACGAAGAACCTGATAAACTTCTATGTGTATTCTTTAAAAACTATAAGCATAAAACTATGACAGCATTCCATTTTCCAGTGTCCACTTTCAATTTACTGTCATGAAAATCAAAGCAAAACTTACACTCTGGGTCAGCTTTCTCTTTCTGCTCATCATCATCCTGATTGCGGTGGGTGTTAAATACGCAAATCAGATTTCAAATGATACACAGAATATATTAGCCGACAACTACAACACCATTGACTATTCACGGAAAATGCTCATTGCCCTGGATAACCTGACTGTTTCCGATTCAGCTATTGACATCTTCCGGGAAAATCTGAACAAGCAGCAAAACAACGTAACAGAGAAGGGAGAAGAAGAACTCACTGCCAGGCTCACCCTTGATTTCGAAAAGCTGAAATCCAATCTTCATGACAGTGCATTATATGTAAGCATCCGCGCCGACCTTGCGGATATTATGTTGCTCAACATGCAGGCCATTCAACGCAAAAGTGAAATTGCAAAAAGCACTGCAAGAACAGCCACCATAATGATTTCCATAACAGGAGCTTTTTGTTTCCTGCTTGCCTTTTCACTGCTGCTTAATTTGCCCTCCAACATCGCCAATCCAATTAAAGAGCTTACCGAAAGTGTAAAGGAGATCGCCGCAAAAAATTACAACCAGCGTGTTCACTTTGAACAGCACAACGAATTTGGCGACCTGGCGCATTCATTTAATGTTATGGCAGAAAAATTACAAGAGTACAACGACAGCAATCTGGCTAAACTGATGATGGAGAAAAAGCGCATTGAAACACTAATCAATAACATGCACGACCCTGTTATCGGGTTAGATGAAAACCGCAAAATTCTTTTCATCAACGATGAGGCATTAAAAATTTCAGGGCTGAAACAGGAAGATGTGGTTGGAAAAGCGGCGCAGGAAATTGCAGTGCATAATGATTTAATGCGCTCTCTTATCCAGGAGGTGCTTAAGCCGGGAACCCACGGCAGCAAGCAGCAGCAGCCGCTCAAAATATTCGCAGATAACAAGGAAAGCTTTTTTGAAAAAGAAATCATTCCCATTTCAATCGTTCCCACTGCCGAAGAACAATCCAAACATATTGGTGATGTAATCATCCTTCAAAACATTACGCCATTCAAAGAGCTGGATTTTGCCAAAACAAATTTCATTGCCACGGTTTCACATGAGCTTAAAACACCCATTTCTTCCATCCTCATGAGTTTAGATCTGCTGGTGAATGAAAAAGTCGGCAGCGTAAATTCGGAACAGAAACAACTCATTCAAAGCGTTAAGGAAGACAGTCAGCGGCTTTTAAAAATAACGGGCGAACTGCTTAACATGACACAGGTGGAAACAGGAAAAATACAATTGAGTTTACAGGCCACACCACCGGTGGAAATCATTCGCTATGCTACTGAAGCCGTGAAAGTTCAGGCAGAACAAAAAAACATTGCTATAACAATTGATTGTCCGGATAACATTCCGCCGGTAAATGCCGACCGAGAGAAGACGGCATGGGTGCTGACCAATTTCCTGTCCAATGCTATCCGTTATTCTTACGAAAATTCAAATGTCCTGCTCACAGTAAAAGAGGTTGAAAATAAAATTCTGATCTCCGTTAAAGATTCCGGTAAAGGCATTGAGCCGAAATATAAAGACAAAATATTTGACCGCTATTTCCAAATTCCCGGCAGCAGTAAATCAGGAACAGGACTCGGGCTTGCCATCAGCAAAGAATTTATTGAAGCACAGGGAGGAGAAATATCCCTGCAAAGTGAAATCGGAAAGGGAAGCATTTTTTCAATAGCGTTAAATAAACCAGTTGCATAAAGTGCAATTTCAAAACTGTTTGCACTAGAGAAAAACTACCGGACGCCTCGTTAATATAAACCTGATTAAAAATTGCCTGCGCATCAGATTGGGCATCCGTAGTATCTGTCTTTTAACAATAAAAAAGCCGGCTTTCGCCGGCTTGTGCCCGAGAAGGGAATCGAACCCCCACAGTATTGCTACTACCAGATTTTGAGTCTGGCGCGTCTACCAGTTCCGCCACCCGGGCTGGTGGTGATTACTGCATGCTTGTCAATAATAAAGCACAATATCACTTATCTTCTTCATCCTTATCATTGACGGGCAGCAAAAGTATCTAAACTCTGCTGAATCCGCAACAGGTACCTCCTGCGGTAGTAACAGTCTTTGATTTTCTTTAGAACATTTTCATCAGGCGCATCTTCGCGGTAGGAAATTAATACAGGCCGCACCTCTTCGTCGAGCGATGCTGAAAGCGTTGCCACCTGTTTGCGTAATGCTGCTGCTTTGTCCGCATCCTTGTCATGCTCCAGTTCCATCAAAGCTTCATTGATCTCCATCATTTCCATTAAAAACGCCGGCGACAATTCATAGCGTTCACCCGCTGAAATCACTTGCTTCAATTCAAGAATATACTGCATCCGCCGGTCGAAATCAGACAAGACCTGGTAAGCACGTGTAATTATGGTTGACATTGCAAGCGCTTCCTGTTGTTCTGCTTCACTTTCATTAACAAAAAAATCAGGATGGAATTTTTTACTGAGCGCCAGGAACTTTCTTTTGACGGCTGCCTCTTCCAGCATAAAAGAAACAGGCAATTCATATAATTCGAAGAAATTCATAATATTAATTTACGGGCAGGTCGCTTCGGCTTGCTCCTCTGCAGTTAATCAGTATCCGGCAATGATTAACATGCCACACACAGAATGGTGTTACCGGAACAATCCGACAATATCGTTTCCATTAGCATAAACGAGTAAGCTCAGCAGGATGATCATACCGGCCACCTGAGCATATTCCAGGAATTTTTCATTGGGTTTGCGGCGCGTGATCATTTCGTACAGGGTGAACATGACATGTCCGCCATCGAGAGCCGGTATCGGTAACAGGTTCATGAATGCCAATGCAATGGAAAGAAAACCGGTGAAGGACCAGAATGATAACCAGTTCCAGGTGGGTTCAAATGCATTGGCAATGCTGATGAAACCGCCTACGTGTTTATACCCTTGCACCTTGGATGAGAAGATCAGCGCAAATTGTTTTACATAGTTGCTCAGTGTTTCCCACGCTTTATGAATACCGGCAGGAAGCGCGCTGATGAGCGAATACTTAATCACTTTCGTTTCCATGAAATCTGTTCCGGGCGCCACCTGCACGCCGAGCATACCATCGGAGGCAAGCGTGATTTTTTTTGCAATCGTGTCCGTCTTACGCTTCACGGTTACTTCAATTTCCTTTCCCTTATTCGCCATCAGGCTGTTGCGCACCTCATCATAAAAGAAAGCAGGCTGTTGGTTGATGGCAAGCACCTGGTCTTCGGCTTCCAGCCCGGCAGATTTCGCGACGGAATTCGGTGCAAAGGCTTTGATGACAAAAGGCATGCGGGCAGAAATAAAATCCACCGACTTGCTGTCAATGGCTTTTTTAATCATCAGCTCATCAATCGGCACCTTCACCTCCTGACCGTTCCGTTCCACCGTGACAACTTTGGCCATGTCAATAATAATAGTGGAGGTAACCCTGCTGAAATTTTCAACCGGCTTACCGTCAACAGCCAGGATCTTATCACCATTCTGAAATCCCATTTCCCAGCCGATAGAATCAACGGCTATACCATATTTAAGGCTGGTAGTCGGAATGTATTCTTCCCCGGAAAAGAACAACAACATCCAGTAAATAAAAATACCGAGCAGCACATTCATGATAATGCCTCCCAGCATAATGATAAGCCGCTGCCATGCAGGTTTGGAACGGAATTCATACGGCTGTGCAGGCAATTTCATCGCTTCCTTATCCATCGACTCGTCTATCATGCCGGCAATCTTGACATAGCCACCTAATGGCAGCCAGCCGAGCCCGTATTCCGTTTCTCCCTTTTTAAACTTAAACAGTTCAAACCACGGGTTGAAGAAAAGATAAAACTTCTCTACCCTTGTTTTAAACATCCTGGCCGCCATGAAATGCCCCAGTTCATGGATCAGGATGAGTATGGAAAGGCTTAAAAATAATTGTCCTGCTTTGATGAGAATATCCATCTATCTGTGTGTTCGTAATTTGATTTATAATACTTGAATCAGCTGTCAGGATGCAAAACCAGCAATTGCTTCCTTTGCATACATGCGGGCCTCTGCATCCGTTGCAACATAATCGTCGTAAGCAGGCTGACCAATAAAGGCAACACGCTCCATGCAAATTTCGATCACCTCAGGCATTTTATCAAAGCGTATGCTGTTGTGAAGGAAGGCATCTACGGCTATTTCGTTGGCTGCATTAATGATGCAGGGTACATTTCCACCCCTGTTGAGTGCTTCATAAGCGAGGGCAAGATTACGAAATGTTTTGGTATCGGGTTGTTCGAAGGTGAGTGATGGAAAGTTCACAAAATCGAATCTTGGAAAATCTGCTTTCAGCCTGCGTGGATAACCAAGCGCATACTGAATCGGTAAGCGCATATCGGGCAAGCCCATCTGCGCTTTCATGGAGCCGTCTTCAAACTGCACGAGCGAATGAATGATGGATTGCGGATGAATGATGACCTGCACCTGCTCCGATTTCAATCCAAAGAGCCATTTTGCTTCTATCACCTCCAGTCCTTTATTCATCAGCGTTGCCGAATCAATCGTCACCTTTGCACCCATCGACCAGTTAGGATGATTCAATGCCTGCTCCCTGGTAACTGTCTGCAGGTAGCTGGTGTCCTTTCCACGAAAAGGTCCGCCGGAAGCTGTCAGGTAAATTTTCTCCACCGGATTCATCCATTCGCCGGCAAGGCATTGAAAGATGGCGGAATGTTCTGAATCCACCGGATAGATATTGACACCATGCTGCTGAGCCAGCGAAGTAACGAGCTGACCGGCAACCACCAGTGTTTCCTTATTCGCCAGGGCAATCGGTTTTCCGGCCCTGATGGCAGCCAGGGTCGGACGCAGCCCTGCATAACCTACCATGGCTGTTAAAACCAGGTCAACACTGTCCATGCCGGTCACGGCACAGATAGATTCCATGCCCGTATACACTTTGATATCATGCGGATCCAGTGCTTCCTTTACTGCAGCATATTTATCCTGATCGCCAATCACCACACAATTCGGCTGAAATGTAATCGCCTGTTCAATCAACAGGCCGGCATTGGTGTTGGCACACAGCACCTCTGCTTCCAGGTAATCCCTTTGCTGCGCAATAACCTCCAGTGCCTGCCGGCCGATAGAGCCGGTGGAACCGAGTATGGCAATTCGTTTTTTTGCTGAAGAAGAATCTTGTGAGGAGGGTTTCAAAAGTGACGACTTTAAAGAATTTAAAATACTAAAGGTCGAATAAACGGGTCATGCTTAATGCAGATTCAATCCATTTCATCCTGCAACTTCTATATTATTCAAGTACCAGTTTCTTGCGAACCATCAGCCCGGCGTCGCCGGTGATGGTTACGATATAAATGCCGGCCGGCTGTTTATCACGATGCCAGTCCAGTTTATTGCCGGTGACCTTTAATGTCTGCAAATTGCTTCCGCTGATATCGGCAAGCTGTATCGTATAATGGCCCGGAGCGTCGAATTCAATGGTGGTCATCTCACGAATCGGATTGGGATATATGCTTACCAGTTGAGCAGGTATTTCTTCCAGGCCAACCTGAACCGGCAGATATATGGATGCATCCACGGGGCAACCTGTACTGTCTTTCACCACAACGGAATAAATACCGAATGTAAGATCAGTAATGGCGGAGTCTGTTCCGCCATTGCTCCATTGGTAAGTATATGGCGGATAGCCGCCGGTTACATGAGCGGTGAGGGAGCCATCGCCGGCGCCCACATAAGATTCAAATGTGTAATCAAACATCAGCTTGATTTTATCGAGCCGGAAGGTATCGAGCCAGAACTTTCCGCTCAGCAAAGAAGGGAAAGCGCAACCGGAATGATCCAGTCCGGCCCCTGAACTAACCAGTGAAATGGCAGTCGCACCCCTGGCAATAAACGTATCATAGGCGACATAAGCATTCAGGTAATTAACGTCATTATCACCTTCGCAGAAATACATGCGCATCGGTGCTTCCGGCTTCCAGTTGTAGGTATTATTTTTTTTAAGATAGGTGTGCAGCTTGTAATCCGGATCATTGTTGAATGAATCCAGCACAGCCGGCACGATGATATCATTGGGTACCGACGGCATCACGGCATTCACCTCGCTCATGCTATGCAGCCCGTCGAACAAAGGCGGCAGCAGCACGTCATAAGGCGATACCAGGAAATCAGCCACATTATCATATATGTGGTACACACTGTTATATGCCAGCAACAGATAAGGCAGGTAACCAGGATTCGGATATTCTCCACCCTGTGAAATTATGCCTGCCTGTACACCTGCAAGATCGTAAGGCCCTGACATGGGAGCAGATGCTGTTACCGTAAAGTAATTACTGTAATGTTCCTGTATCAATTGGTGCGCTGCCATGGTGGCATGCCCGCCCTGTGAATAGCCAATTAGAAATAGCTGGTTGTTTAATGTGATATCCAGCTGACTGCAAATAGTAAGCGATACTACAAGTAAATCCGCTACAGCTCTTGCTTCCGTTTCGGCGTGCACGTAAGGATGCAGCCCGGGAGAATCACCAAGCCCAAGATAATCCGGCATGCAAAGCACTGCGCCGTCTGCCGCCATCGAGAGCCCAATTATCACTTCCCCTCCTGCCAGCCTCGAGGGCACCTCTTCTTTCTGAAGGATGGTGCCATGCTGATAGCTTGCAAGCGGCGCATGGCAGTTGGGCGCAACGGGTACAAAAAGGGCGCCTGATGCAAGGATGGGCAAACTATCTGCATCCAGCGTATTATAGAGCACTTTATAAGCATTCACGCCATAGGTGCTCGGCAAGATAATGCCCGGAATTCCATTGGCGGTGTAGATACTGTCAATCTGATCCAGCGAATAGGAAGCGATTAATTCATACGAAACGAGTTGTTGTGCCTGGCTTCTTACCAGGAAAAAAACAAAAAGAAACAGCAGGCAGATTTTTCGCATAGGAAATTATCAAGGGAGCCCAAAACTACTCGGATTGCTGCAGATATAAAAACGTGAATAAACAGGACTGATTTCCTGCGCATGACTTTGCACCTTGCGGCGTTCCCGCGGTTTACATTTTCATCCGGCTTAAGATTAGCGAAGAGCAAAAAATGCTGTGGCAGCCAATATTACCAAAGTATAACCTTGAGGAAAAACTATCGCTTGCAGGGAAATACTTCCGAGCTTTGCTACTTATCCTGCAACGCACATGGTCAAATTGAATCCGGCTGGATGACGGATCATGCCTGCAGAACATTGGTTATACAGCCGCTTAACAGGAAATCATACAGTAAAAAAAGCTGGATTACTGAATAGAACAACTATGGAAACACCCTGTGGTAGTCATTACGGAGGCTCCATCTTATTTTTATTATAGCAACCGGATTACTATAGCCGCAATGATGCTTTGCTTATCTAAATTCATTGAAGCAGAATCGCTATTTTCGGCTTCATAAATACTTTCAAATCTCATGAAAAAGTTGCTGCTCGTGATTTCCATTATTGTTACTGCCGTTACCATGAAAGCGTTTGCAGGTCCGGGCGATACGATTGTTGTGCAGGCCTTCACATTTGGTTCACCGCAGGATGCATGGTTTGTATTTCCATCTGATACGGTGAGATTTGAGAAAATTCTCATGAAGTATACACTGAAATGCAATCCGGCACAAAGTCCGGCCTGCGGGGAATGGGACTACCTGACTTACACCTACCTCTACAAGAATACCGGCTTCCTGGACTCCACGCAGATTCATCAGCCAACCTATACTGTGAACGGTACAAGTCCTGACAGCTTTTCCTATATGCAAACACCATCATGGAAATATCTGCCTGCCTGGCAATATTTTATGGTGAATACGAGCACATCATCATTAAGCACTTATCAGTTAGGTACAGGAACCGTCGCAGCAACCGCACCTTTCGGAGCCTCTCATCCCGTTTCACGTTCTCAATATCTGTGGAAGGCAGGTGAAATCGCTGCCGCGGGCATGACGGCCGGAAGCATAACCGGCATTCAGTTTTATATTACTTCTTCAGGTGGTGAAGTACATAATCTGACCATCAGGATGAAGCCGGCTACACTTGATTCATTGACCCAAACAAACTTTGCCAACGACGGCTTTACGACCGTATATGCAAAGAATACCGCATTTCAACTCACGGGTTCAAACAGCTTGCAATTCACCACGCCATTTAACTGGGACGGCACTTCCAATATCATCATCGACATTTCATACGAGAACAATGCACCGGCCACCGATAATGTAGTGAATGCTGCAACAGCCGGCTTTACTGCAGGCCTCACCTCTTCAGGCAGTGATCGTGTTGCTGCCTTTCATAGCTTTGGCTACGTCGATGTGCCGGTTAATGATCAGGTTGCAGCCATCGACTCTTTTGTAACCATTTCATTCTGGTGCTATGGAACACCTGAACTGCAACCTATGGACGGTACTGCATTTGAAGCTGTTGACAGTCTGCAAAACAGGTTGTTGAACTCGCACCTTCCCTGGTCCGACAGTCACGTTTACTGGGATGCCGGCTTCTCGGGAACCGGTTATGACCGTATTCACAAAGTTGCTACGGCACCGCAGATAAAAGGCCAATGGAATTACTGGGCATTTACCAAAAATGTAGCAACAGGCTGGATGCGGATCTATCTGAATGGTGTGCAGTGGTACACCGGAAGCAACAAAACTAAAAGCATGAAGGGTATTAAATATTTCAAGATTGGTAAAGGAAACTGGAATGGTTCAAAAACATATGAAGGGAAAATAGATGAATTCGCTGTCTTCAACCAAGAACTGCCGGCTGCCATCATCCAGGAATATATGTACAAGAAAATAGATGCTTCGCATCCTTACTACAACAACCTGGCTCTATATTATCAGTTTGACGACGGCAACTATCAGACATTTTCCGATGCCGCACCTGGCAATCATGCTCCTGCTGATGCTGCTGGTGTTGACAATCCATTCCGGGATGCAGATGAGATCATTTCCTTCAACCCCACTTCGCTGCGACCAAACATAACTTTTGAAAGAGGTGTGTACGATCAATATATTGATTCCGTCTTCGTGGTTGACTCTGCTGTCACGACACCTGTGCAACTGATAACTTATTACGACTCCGTCAATAATCCCGGCGACGCTACCAGTATCGAGAATGTGTGGCTTCCTTACTATCACTATGTCTTTAATGCACAGGGTGAAGTTGTCGATTCTTCACTTGTTGCACCGGACTACACGCTGCTGCTTGATTACTACGACTGGTACCATAAGTACCCACAGGTAATCCGGTATGAACTGGCCCGATACATTACGCCCTATGGTATTAACCTGAGCCTCGGTGATGGTTTCACCTGGACATTTGATGTGAGTGATTACAGGCCGTTGCTTGCAGACAGTGTTCACCTGAATGCGGGCAACTGGCAGGAATTGCTGGATGTAAAGTTTTTGATGATAGAAGGAACGCCGCCACGCGATGTGTTAAGCGTTCAAAACCTGTGGAACGGCGGCTTCAACTACGGACAGAGCAGCGACCCGATAGAAAATCACCTGCAACCGCTCACCATCGATATTCCTGCTGATGCAGCTAATGCACGATGGAAGTCGCGCATCACCGGGCATGGCATGGATTCTCCGCAAAACTGCGCGGAATTTTGTGCCAAGACACATTATTACAAAGTGAACAATGTGCAACAGTTTTCAAAACTTGTATGGAGGAATAACTGTGATCTCAATCCCGTGTATCCACAAGGCGGCACGTGGGTTTATGACCGTGCGAATTGGTGTCCGGGCGCGGAAGTATGGACCTATAACTGGGAACTTTCCCCCTTCCTTACGCCCGGCAGCGCTGTCACACTTGATCATGATGTGCAGGCATATACCAGCACGTATGGCTGGGACTATTACCAGATAGAAGATCAGTTGGTCACTTACAGTGCACCGAATTTTTCGCTGGATGCATCCGTAGATGATATACTTGCTCCTGGCACTGATCAGATGTGGGGACGCATGAATCCGGTTTGTACCAATCCTGTCATTAAAATCAGCAATGGTGGCGCCACTACCCTCACCTCATTGACCATCAGCTATGGATTGAATGGTGCGACACCTTCCGTCTACAACTGGACGGGTAATCTGAAGTTTACCGAATCAGCTACTATCACGCTCGGATCTTTTGAATGGGTACCGAATGCCACAGAATTTGTGGTAACCATCGCTAAACCAAACGGCGGCAGTGATGAATATGATCATAACAATACTGCCACTTCCCACTTTGTTTATCCTGTTGTGATGCCGGGTGAATTCTACATTGAATTTAAGACCAACAACTATGCTGATGAAAACAGTTATACACTGAAGGATGAATCCGGTAATATTTTGATTGATAAAAGCGGCCTCGATCCGAACATCATCTACCGTGATACAGTATCACTGACTGCAGGTTGTTACAAATTTGAGCTGACCGACAGCGGAGAAGACGGCCTTACCTGGTGGGCCAATCCTTACCAGGGAGGCGGATATGTTCGCTTCAGGAATACGACCAATGGCGCCATCATCAAGAACTTCAACAGTGATTTCGGCGGACAGGTATATCAGCAGTTCACGGTAGGACTTACCACAGGCACCGGTGATTGTATCTTTACTGATAAGACCATGGTTGATATTTATCCGAATCCCACGAACGGGCGCTGTTACATTGATATCAGCCTGCCGGAGCGAACAGACGGGTACCTCGAGATTCGCGATCTGTTAGGTAAAATAGTATACACTGAAAAATTCCTAAATCAGACGGCGGAAAGTTTTGATGTTGACTTGTCTCCTTTCGGTCGCGGAGTCTACTTTATAACTTTCAGTTCCGGAAAAGATCACATCACTAAAAAACTGATGGTGCAATAATCCTTCACGTCAAAAGAACAGATGAATTCCATCATTTCATCATCTGTAATACATACGCTCAACCGTATGGCTGCAAATGCAAATTGTGACACCGGTAAGCAAAGCAACATTGTGTTATGGCAATAAAAACAGATTGGAAGAAAGCAATTAACCCGCTTCTGCGGAAGTATAAAACCAGAAAGCATCCGCTGAATTATGCGAATGAATATCAGTTGCTGGTGATGGTGGTGCTTTCCGCAAGGTCATCGGATGCGTATATTAATCAGATTGCACCCGCGCTCTTCGAACATTATCCTGACTTCCCATCCATTGTTGCAAAACCGGATGATCTGTATTCGCTGATTAAAGGTGTTCCCGGAGGCCGTAAAAAAGCTGAATGGATTATCAATGCCGCTGCTGAACTGGCTCGTAAGACACTGCCATCCACGATGCAGGAGCTTACAGGCCTTCCCGGCATTGGACGCAAGTCGGCCAATGTGATCATGCGCGAAACCGGCGCGATGGCAGAAGGCATTGCCGTTGACCTGCATGTGCTGCGTGTTGCACCCCGTTTGGGAATTGCAAAAGGCACTGATGCCGGAAAAGTGGAAGAGCAATTGATGAAAGTCATTGACAGAAAAAACTGGGGAGCGGCAGGAATGGCCATCTCTTTTCTGGGCAGGGAAATATGCAGGCCGACACCCATGTGCCCTGACTGTCTGATGAAATCAGCCTGTAATTTTTTCATGAAAGGCGGTTACGAAAAATTATCGAAGCAACAGGCAAAGAAGGCGAAGGTTAAGCATCAACTTGCTGTGCCAAAGCATAAGATGAAGGCAAAACGATAATTTGCAAAGAACAACCCGCTATTCACCCGTATAAACAGCGCCGGCCTTTCCGGGCCGCATCATCCTGACCCGTTGCCTGTATAGGCAGATCTTAACCTGCTGCATTATGAGCACTCAATGCATGTTTTCTAGCTGAAAGTGTTGACAGGTTTCTGCCGGCAGGCGACTTCGATTCATCCTGAAGGCCACTAATATGCAAAGTGAAGTTTTCTACCACAGGATGATGAAAAAACTATTTTTTCTATATTACAAATAATTATTTAATTATATTTCCTGATGAATTCCGGGGGCGGGATCAGTTTGAAGAATCAGCAGACATTAAAACAGCCGGTCTGTATTGTTCAAACTGCAATTATGTTTTATAGCATCAGTGATTACTGAGCATCATATAGGAAAATTCAATTAATGGCTTGAGCGCGAAAACCCTGAAATGCTGAACAGCATCATTCAAGATACTTCACTCACTCATTAAAATGCCGGTAAGATGAAAAAGCTATTCATGCCTTGCATTGCGCTCCTGCTATTAATCCATCTCTTTGCTTTTACACAGCCCGTTGATCAGGCATCAACAGCATATAGTGTCACAACGGGATTTGTAGAAAACAAAGGGCAGATTACCGATCAGTTTTATCGGCCGAATACAGCTGTCCGGTATATTTATGCCAGCGGCAGTTTTAATCTGCAGCTGAGAAATGACGGATTCAGCTATGAACTTTTCCAGTATATGGGCAAGGAATGCAATGTTACTAATGCGACCTGTCCTGAATATGATATTGACCGAAAAACCGGCTGCAGCAAAAAAGGCATCTATGTGATTTCAAATAGAATTGATATTACATTCCTCAATGCTGCCAATGCTGAATTATCAGCATCTCTTCAGGATAGCGCCCTGCTGCATTTTTATACTGCAGGCACCGGAGTCAGCGGCGTTACCCATGTACGCAGTTTCCGCACCATTACCTATAAAAATGTATATCCGGGCATTGACCTCGTGTTTTCCGCACCGGATAACCAACATGCATTTTTAAAATATGAATGGCATCTCCAGCCCGGCGCTGACCCCACTGTTATCCGGTTGCAGTATGATGGCGTTCCCGAAATGAATTTACTGGCAGACGGCAGTGTCGGTATCAAAGCAGTGAACGGAATGATTAATGAAGGCAGGATCAGTGCATATGCGGCCGATGATCTTTCACCGGTTGATGTCCGGTACACGATTTCAAAAAACAAAATCGGCTACAAATCTACCGGCCTGCATGGCCGTGCTGTCGTCATCGATCCCAACATCACCTGGTTCACTTATTATGGCGGAAATGCTGCAGAAGATTTATATGAAGGAGAGTTATCGGTAGACCTGAAAGGAAATGCCTGCCTGGCCGGCAATACGATGAGCACGCTCTATATTGCAAGCACCGGTGCACACCAGGTAATCTTCGGTGGAGGAGTTGTGGATGGCTTTGCTGCCAAGTTTAAACCAAGCGGCCTGCTGGCCTGGGCCACGTACTATGGTTCCAATGACCGCGATGGTTGCCATGCTATCGCTGCCGATGATTGGCAGAATGTTTTTGTAGGAGGCAATACCTTCAGCAATAATGGTATTGCTACAGCCGGCTCACATCAGCCGCTGTTCGGTGGAGCCATGGATGCATTCCTGGTGAAGTTTGACATCAATGGCATTCGACAGTGGGCAACCTATTTCGGAGGTACAGGATATGGTGATCAGATCAGTGCTATCGTTTGCGATGCCGCCGGCAATATATATTTTGACGGATACACCTGCAGTGCAAATAACATTGCCACCGCAGGCGCTTACCAGGAAATATACAATGGCAACCAAACCGAAGGCGATGTAATGGCAGGTGCCTTCACCAATAACGGTACACTCAGATGGTGTTCTTATCTGAGTGGGCCCGGGCAAGACCGCGCACACGATATCGCTCTTTTGAGCAACGGTGATTTCTATATCCAGGGTACTTGTGAAAGTACCTCGCAATTTGCAACGCCCGGTGTTCATCAAAGCGTTTATGGCGGTGGTCCGCAGGACGCATTTATCGCGAAATGGGATACAACCGGCCATCTGTACTGGTGCAGCTACTTCGGCGGTGAAGAAGATGAACACGGCAGAGGGCTGCAGACCGATGCGGATGGAAATGCATATATCGGCGGCTGGACAATCAGTCAGACCGGAATAGGAACACCCGGCACTGCGGATCCAGAATGGAATGAAGGATACAATAATGATGGATACCCATCCGCCGATGGTTACCTCGCCAAATTTACGCCCGACGGGCAGCTCGCATGGGGAACCTACTACGGCGGGCCCAGCCTGGATCGGGCAAGAGGTATAGCGATTGACAAAGAAAATAACTTCATCTACCTGGCAGGTCAAACCGGAAGTGACGAAGATGTGAACGGCAATATATTTATGGCAGATGAAGGATTATTCTTGCAGGATGGATTTGTTGCTAAATACACCGCTGAGGGAGCATTGGCCTGGAACTATATTGTGGGGGCCGGCGGCGAGCAAAATGTATTTGATATTGAGTGGGACAAAAAAAGCAAATCACTCTATATGGCCGTTGTTACGGATACTGCTTTCTTCAACTCATCCGGCGTTTATCAATCCGGCACCAATGGCGGCGATGAAGTGCAATTAATCAAACTGAATGTAAGTGATGCCTGCAAAGATAAATATGAACCGAACGACAGCTATCTCACTGCCGCGAAAATCAATGTTACTGCCGATCTTGGATTCTATGGCTACACCGGTGCCATTGCATCGTCCACTGATCAGGACTGGTTTCAGTTTAAAACAGTAATCACTACCAACCTTAAATTTGACTTATCGGATCTGCTGGCAGACTATGACCTTTTCCTCTACAAAAAAAACGGGCAGTTGATCAACTCTTCTGCCAATACCGGAACCACCGACGAATCAATCATTTTAAACAATGCTTCCAAAGGCACCTACCTGTTAAAAGTGGCATCCGCTAATGCTTCATCTGAACCGAATGCCTGCTACAGGATTAACGCATTCAGCAACATTTTGCCCTGGTTTGCAAGAGCCGCCAATGAAGGCATCATCTGCGGTGAGGGGGATCTTCAAATAGCGTTGCATCCGAATCCGGCAAGTGATCATGTTTTATTAAAGATCACCGGTGCGGCACCGCAAAAACTCAAAGTAAACCTGCTAACACCGCTTCACCAGGTGATCTGGTCGGAGGAATGGATAGCCGACCGGGAAAGCACTGATTTCTCCATCGATCTGTCAGGCTTTGCACAAGGGCTTTATCTGTTTGAGTTGCAGGCAATCGGAAATTGGTACCTGGCAAAGTTGCTTGTGCAACGATAAATACTGCCGGGAAAAGTCGTGTCCCTTTCTGTAAATATCATTAACATCTTCCCACAGAAAAACCGAATCGGTTATTGAAAAGAGAATGATGCTGAAAAGCCCGGAAGGATATGGACATCAGCATAAGCTGATCATCAGCTAAACATCAGCATCAATGTGCCCGGGACGAGATTCGAACTCGTACACCTTACGGCGCCACCCCCTCAAGATGGTGCGTCTACCAATTTCGCCACCCGGGCATAATAACTGAAGCGTATAATGTTTTGGAGCGGGGCAAAAGTAAAAAAACTTTACACGCGGGGTACTAAAAAAACAAACGCGCGGAAAATGGCATCCGCGCGTTTATTATGATCCAATAAAACGACCTACCTCACGAGTGTAAGGTTACCATGCTTGGCAATCGTAAGTCCTGTTGCGGAAGCTATCCCTTTAAGGTAATAGACATACACACCAACCGGCTGCGGCTCACCTTTATAGGTGCCGTCCCAGCTTAGGTTATCTGGTAATGGTCCACCAATGACATTTACATTACTGATCGCAAACACCTCTTCTCCCCATCGATTAAATATCCTGAATTCATCAAGGTGAGCAAGACCCAATATTAATGGCCTGAAGTAGTTATTCTTCGTATCTCCATTCGGCGAAAACGCAGTGGGGAATTCGACAAGCGGATTGGGATTTACCGTAATGGTTACACTGTCTATCGCAGGACAACCATCGGCTGTTGTAATGTAGACAATGTATGTAGTAGTCTGATCCGGTGATGCAACTGGTGTCGCACTGGTTGGATTGTCAAGGCCATCGGATGGGACCCATATATAGGACGCGCCACCGGTAATGGAAAGTGTTGTGTATGTACCGAGAATAATGGTGGTATCCGGACTGATGAAAATTGGCGGAATGGGAATAATGCTAACGGTAAGGCTGTCTTGTCCAACGAAAGGACAATCATTTACGTTGGTTGCAGAAACTGTATAAGTAGTTGTAACCAAAGGCGACGCAACCGGATTCGCGATATTGGGATTATCAAGGGTTCCTGCAGGTTGCCATGAGTAAGAGGTCCCTCCTGATGCTGAAATCTCCACGCTCTGCCCCTGGCAAATGCTCACATCAGGCCCGGCAACAATATTTGGAAACGGCTTCACAAATACCGTCACGGTGTCTTTTGCTGAACAGGATCCAACCGAAGTATAAAAAACATAGCTGGTGGTAGATGCCGGCGAAGCAATTGGATCCGCAATGGTGGTAGAACTCAGGCCATTGGGAGGTGACCATTGAAAATTGATTCCGCCCGTACCATGTAACTGTACAGAGCCGCCGGGACAAATAGTGGTGTCGCTGCCGGCTTTGGCAATCACTGTATCATATACTTCAATATGAACACTGTCCATGGCCACGCAACCAAAATTGTTGGAAACAGACACCGTATAAGTTACCGTAACATCAGGACCTGCAAATGGATTGGAAACAGACGTACTGCTCAGGTTATAGTTGGGCTCCCAGTTGAAATTGTTTGCACCTGTAGCCACTGCATTCATCTGAATCTGATCCAGTTTACAGATGATCGTGTCATCCGGCAGGGCACTTATGGTAGGGCTGGGAAAAATGTTTATTACTTCAGCAATAGTATCGATACAACCGGCTTCATTACCGGCAATCAGTGTTACCGTATAACTTCCCGGTGCATCGTAAATATTAGACGGGTTCTTTATGTTAGATGTATCGCCATCGCCAAAATCCCAGTGCCAGCTATTGACAGCTGTATAATTTGAAGTGGTGACATCACCAAACTGCACCGGCTGTCCCACACATCCGTCAGGCGCCGACATGGCAGCCGTGAAGAACGGATATACGTACACATCACCATAAGCAGTATCGGCACAGGTACTTCCCGGATTCACATAAAGTATGATGTGATAAAGACCGGTATCCGGAAAAGTAAAAGTGGGATTCTCTTGTGAACTGGTATCGGTTGATGAGCCTGAAACTCCGAAATCCCAGAAGTAGTTAGTAGCATTGGAAGAATTATTGGGGAAAGTAAAAGTGTATGACTGGCAGGAATTGAATACAGCCGGATTATCGATGGTATTGCTTCCGCCGTCAATGGAAGCCTGCGGGCCGATACATTGCGCCACATTAAATTGAAAATCGCGCTTATGCTCATCCAGAAACTGTCCGTTCCTGTATTCAGAAACGCAAATACCCACTACAAACTGTCCGGTGGCAGTTGGCGTAACCGTCAGTTGCCCTGTGGCAGGGTTAATCGTCAGAGAAGGAGAGCCGCCCATTGGATTAGATGAAGAGTAAGGGGCAACAAAAGTCACAAAACTATATGGTGGCGGACCGGGAGGATTTGGATATGGATTCAATGAACTTGCTCCCAGGTATGGGTCACAAATAGAATACACCAGTGAATCACCATCCGGATCAGTGGCGGAATGATCAAAAACCAATGGCTCAGCAAGACAGATCAGCGGTGGCGGAAAATTATTGAAATAAGGACTGCTGTTACATTCGGCAAGGTCAGGGTCAGGTATGTAACCGAGATAAGTGGCACCCGTGTTATCAGGACTCAGAATATTATCGATGGAATAATTACGGCAGCAGCGCTGATAAATCATTGTATAACCGCCCGGTGACGGATCGAGAAACACGTTATATTGAAAGATTGCCTCTTCCACGCAGATGCCCGGAGGCACCACGAGACATGGATTACCGGAATTGTTAGGAAGCGTATCTGATCCCGGAAACGGGATAGGCAGCGTGGCAACTATGTTTCCGTTAGCATCGAAGATGAAGACGTTGGTCGGATTATCATAAGCGGCAGTACCGTTAAAGCAGTCGCGGTACACCTTAAGCGTGATGAGGTATTCATTATTTCCAAGGCATTCATAAATCATTTCGCCCCCTACGATATGAGATGCTTTTGAAATGACCGGTTGAAGGCCGAGAATAGCTATACATAGGAAAAAGCGTAAACATTTTTTCATGTGAAATTCGTTTTTTTCAACTCATTTAGTCAACGTAATAATACAACATTTCCTTTTATGAAGTATGTCTTGCCGGTTGACAGTGATTTTCCAGAAAGTGCATAAACATACGTACCGATAGCTTCTTCTTTACCCTGATAGGTGCCGTCCCATCCTGTGCTGATATCCGTGGCGGCAAACACCATTTCACCCCAGCGGTTGAACACTTTAAAACTTTCTAATTCAAACATACCGAGCACCACTGGAAGGAATGCATCATTCAGCCCATCACTGTTTGGTGTGAAAGCATTGGGAAATACAACAAGCGGATCATCTATCACTGTAATTTTAAGTGATGCTGATAACGGACAGCCTTCAGCCGTGATGGCTTCAACTGTGTATTCAGTGGATGCTGTCGGAGAAGCAACAGGGTTGGCAATAAGTGGATCACTCAGATAGTCGGTTGGCGTCCAGCTGTAAGTATCAGCACCGTCTGCATGTAAAGTTGCTGTTGTTCCCAGGTAAATGGTGGTGTCCGGTGTAACGGATAACGGGGCAGGCGCAATCACAAAAACTGTCACTGAATCGTAAACCGTAACAGGGCAGCTGTTCGCATCCGATGCCTGCAGATGATAAATAGTGGTAATGGCCGGGCTGGCATAAGTAGTGTCTGCATTCGGATCACCTAATGCAACCACGGGGCTCCAGGCATAGCTTGTGCCACAGCATGCTGTTAATACAGCTGTGTCGCCAATACAAATCGTCGCATCAGCACCTGCTGCAATTTCGGGATCAGGTTTCACCAGTATCTGGATTGCATCAGTATCGATACAGGAACCAATGAAGGTTGTCATCACATAGGTGACCGAAGCGCCCGGCTGTGCCACCGGATCCGGTATATCATCAGCTGAAAGCCCTGCTGACGGTGACCAATTGAAATACACACCGCCGGTGCCATGCAGTTGTACCATGTCGCCGGGACAAATCGTAGTGTCATTTCCGGCAAAAGCAATTACAGAATCATAAACATTAACCTGCACACTGGCAGTGTCCACGCATCCCCACTGATTGGTAACAGTGAGCAGATAGAGCGTTTCCTCATCAGGGCTTGCCAGTGGTGTCTGCACTGTGTCACTATTCAATCCGTACGCAGGATCCCATTTATAATTTCCTATACCAGAACCAATGAGCTGAATAGTATCAAGCGAGCAGATGATCGTATCAGGATAGGCCATAGCTTCCGGCTTTTCGTGAATGGTAATGAAGCCCACCGTTGTATCCAGGCAGCCCAGGTCTGTGCCAACCACCAGTTGCACATAATAGGTGCCTAAAGTATCAAATGCAAAGAGCGGGTTTTGATCAAACGAACTGCCAAGGCTGCCAAAATTCCAGAACCAGTAATTGATATTTCCAACACCGCTGGTAGAAAGGTCCGTAAACTGCAGCGAATCAATTACACAACCGTTGGGAAATAAAAACTGTCCGTCGAGTACAGGATAAACATATACAATCCCGTACGCCGTATCACCACAGGAAGAGCCCGGATTGGCAATTAAGGTAACAGTATATATTCCGGTATCAGGAAAAGTATATACCGGCACTTCAAGATTGGAAGTATCATTGGTAAGGCCGGGAACCCCAAAATCCCAATGATATGATGTTGCATTATTGCTGTTATTCGGAAAATAAAAGGTGAAGCCGTCGCATGAATTAAAGAGCGCCGGGCTGTTCACTGTATTGCTGCCTCCATTGATAGATGCGGAGGCATTATTGCAGTTGGTTACATTGAATTGAAAATCGCGCCGATGAATGGACAGCAAATTCCCGTTTCGGTATTCACTCACACACACCCCCACTACATACTGTCCGGTTGCCGTAGGTGTTACGGTAAGTTCACCTGATGCCGGATCAATAGCCATCGGCGGAGCTCCGCCCATCGGATTATCGTAAGAATACGGAGCAATAAAATTGACGTTGTTGTAGTTTATGGGCGGGCTGCCAGGCGTTGGCTGCGGATTAAATGAAGTGGCACCGTCATAGGGATAGCATAATTCATAAACAAGGGAATCACCGTCAGGATCAGTGGCTGAATGATCAAATACAAATGGTGTATTGATGCAAATAATGGTGGGCGGAAAATTCACGAAGTAAGGACTGCTGTTGCAGTCGGCCAGTGCCGACCCGGGGATAGTAGCTTCATACGTTGCCCCGGTATTAGCCGGATCCACGATGTTTACGATCGTTGAGTTGCGGCAGCACCGCTGATAGATCATCCTGTATCCTCCAACAGTAGGCGGCAGGTGCACCTGCTTGGTAAAAATGGCTTCTTCCACACAAATGTTAGGCGGAACAATCAGGCAGGGATTACCGGTATTGTTCGGTAATTCATCTGCGCCCGGAAAGGTTATGGATAATGAGGTAACAAGCAGATTAGTGGTATTGTCATATATAAAAATATAAGTTGGATTATCGTACGGCGCCTGCCCGTTGTAACAATCACGGTATACTTTCAGTGTAACCTGGTAATTATCGTTGCCATTGCATGCATAAGAAAGTTCGCCGCCGATGATATGCGATGAATAGGAAAAATACGGCAACAACGACAACACTGCCGTAGCTAAGAGATACATCAAAGGGGTGGCTCGTAAAAATCGGTGCATCTGCTCAATTGGACGTCGCCAAGTTAGCGAATCTTTGCGGAGTTATCAGTGACTGATCAGAAGTTTACCCACAAAGTTGTTTTTATCCGCACTGATCCGGGCAAAATAAACTCCGGGCGGCAATCCTGCAACATCCAGTGAAACTGACCTTCCTGCATTTTCAACGTGGCGTGTCAGCACTGATTCCCCCAGGTTATTCACCAGCGTTAGGTTAAATCCCGCACGATTAAGCGCCGGAGGCACAATAAGACTAACAGACTGCGCTGCAGGATTGGGGAAAAGTTGCAAGACAACATTCACCGGCGCAAATGGCACTGCAACCTCTGGTGCCTGGTTATAATATGTTACGCCACCTCGGTAATTACCCACCAGCAGCTCGATTTTTCCATCATCATCCGCATCAGCGCCTGAAACAGTGGAACGGAGTCCCTGGTAAATATCTGCATACGTTGAATCCATCTTCGTAAAAACTCCATCCAGGTTATTATCAATATTTCCATATTGAAAAATGAATCCCCGTTCACAGCCAACAAACAAGGTATAAGGATCGCCGGGTGAAAGCTGCACAAGAAATGGTGCACTGTATCCTGTCGTGTATCCGGGCTGACGGACATCCACTTCACCGAAAAAATTATCGCCGGTTGCGAAAACAGGATTTGCTGCAGTGCCGGTATTCCGGTAATAGTTCAGGTTGCCATCCCGTTCCCCAATCAAGAGGTCAGGCAACCCATCATGATTGACATCCACGAGCTGAGGTGTACTGAAATTGCCCACGTCAATGCCTGCGTAATTCTGCGCCATAAAAACAAAATCTGCCGCTGTACCGGATGCTGCGATATTCCTGAAATACAATAAGGTGCCATCATCTCTTCCCGTAATCATATCGGCATCTCCGTCGCCATCCAGGTCGCCAAAGGTAGGACAGACAGACTTCACGGCCAGTGAGAGAACATCTGCATAATTAACCGTAATCAACTGAAAGGCAGGTGCTGTGGCTGTGCCCGTGTTTCGATAGTAAGCCAGTTGCCCGTCGTAAATGCCCGGAGCGCTCAGGTCGAAATAACCATAGTTGCCCACAATAATATCTTTCAGCCCGTCATTATCAGCATCAAAAAAAACAGGGCAGGCTCCCTCACCTACATCAATCATGTCTGATACCATAAAATTTTTTGCCTGGAAATCAAACTCAGCAGTAGTACTGTTTCCTTTATTCTGATAATACCAGGCACAGTTATAATTTTCGGTACCCTGCTGATTATTCGGTGTCACTAACAGGTCCCTTAATCCATCATTATTCACATCGGTATAGAATGCAGCAGGGAAAGTATATACATCAGCACTGATGTTATAGGATGGAAACAGCGTGTCAAGGCTGTTGATGTTGGCATCAGCTGGTGTACCTCCGTTGTGCAGGTAAACGATATTCGAGAAGGAGATATCGCCGGTAATCAATTCCACATCATTGTCACCATCGTTATCAAATGCCAGCAAAGTGGAACCGGTGTGCCGAAGCTCCCGAATGTCATCCTTTTGCTGTTCACCACCCGTCATAAACGGGCAGGGGACATTTAGCGAATCAGCCCGCACAAAGCCACTTTCAAAAAAATCTCCCCAGCACTGATCAACCGGCTCATAGTCTAAATCGCTGCAGCCATGTCCGTTCTCCTGCGACCTGTTTTCATAATAAATAGCATAGCCGCCGTTTTGCTGAAAGGTGAGAATATCGACATCACCATCATGATTTACATCCACGATGGCGGGTATATCCACGGCGCTGACAAACAGGTTTACCTGGAATGAGTTAAAAGGGTATTCCAAAAGGTCGTCTGCCAGCTGAAACTGAATCACATTATTTGCATCATATGATCCGTTGAAAACACGTATGCCTGTGGCAGGGTTATGCGTATGGGTGAAAATATCCGCAATGCCATCGCAATTGTAATCCAGCAGCAGCGCCCAGTTTTCCAGCGCAGGGAAATGCACTTTGTATTCAGGGTTGTAGCTGAAATTTATGGTGTTAGGTGTTCCATGATTGATGAAAGTGTAGATGGTGTTTCCCGTACGATCGAAAACAAAAAGGTCATTGATGCCGTCATTGTTCAGGTCAACGGTTGAAAACTGAGCATTGTTGAAACCGCCCGCCCACGGATATTGCATGGCATTACCTGCCGGATCCTTCACTGTAATACTCTGGTCTATCGCATATTGCCCGTACGCGGTAATACAGGAAAACAGGAATGAAGCAATAAGAAAATTTAACTGCATCTGGCTGGCATTTGATTGAAAGTGGAAAATTAGGCAAAAGGCATAATAGAATGGATAACCCGGTATTAATATTGAGGACGTTTATTTTGTGTGATACATCAGCATTTACAACATTGTAATATTTGTCAACCGATAGTATCCACTATTTATCACAAACCATTCTGGAACTGTGATTTGATTTTGAAAAACAGCAACGCATTTCCTGCTGCTATGGCACATTGAAGGAATAAACAATTATTCTATCGCTCAAACCTTTGACGACCGGTTTCTCAGCAATTGGTCGGCCACCATGATGGCTGCCATCGCTTCTACTATAGGAACTGCACGCGGAAGAACACATGGATCATGCCGGCCACGGCCTTTCACCGTAACCGGTTCACCTTTCATATTCACAGATTCCTGCGCTTTCACGATAGTAGCAACAGGTTTAAATGCAACGCGGAAATATATATCCATACCATTGGCAATGCCGCCTTGTATGCCGCCGGAATAATTGGTTCGGGTTAAAATTGTATCTCCGTCTGAAAAAAAAGCATCATTATTCTCTGAACCCAGTTTGGAAGATCCTTCAAATCCGCTTCCATATTCAAAACCATGCACGGCGTTGATAGAAAACATCGCCTTTGCCAAATCGGCCTGCAGCTTATCAAACAAGGGCTCACCCAATCCGACCGGACAATTTTTGATGACACAGGTAATCACACCACCCACCGTATCACCTTCCAGCCTTACCTGGTCAATCAGCTCAATCATATTTTCAGCGGTTGGCTGATGCGGGCAACGAACAATGTTATTTTCTGCTACCGCAACGAGTGCTGCCAGGTCTTTCACTGCATTGAAATTAACGTGCGATAACCTGATGGCTCCAACTTGCGTGACGAATGCCGCTATCTGTATTTTATCATGGGCGGCCAGTTGTTTTGCAATGGCTCCGGCAGCTACAACAGATGCCGTGGTTCTGGCTGATGATCTTCCTCCGCCGCGGTGATCACGCCGTCCGTATTTAACCTGGTAAGTGTAATCGGCATGTGACGGACGAAAGGCCGCTTCAATATGATCATAGTCTTTAGATCGCTGATCTTCATTGGGAATAAACAGTGCGATGGGAGTTCCGGTTGTTCTTCCCTCAAAAATGCCCGACAACAATTGAACAATATCACTTTCCTTGCGCTGCGTGGTGATGAACGATTGCCCGGGCCTGCGCCGGTCAAGGTCGTGCTGAATTTTCTCCACTGAAATTTCCAATCCTGCCGGGCATCCGTCAATCACTGCACCGATGCCGGTTCCATGTGATTCACCATAAGTTGTTACCCGGAATATGGTGCCTATTGTATTTCCTGCCATAAATTTATCAACCTTTTATCAAACAGCTTCTTAAGCTGTTGCGTATTATTTCTTCCGCCTGGATGAACCCGCTTCACGAAGTTAATGATGAATTAAATTGCCGCTCTTATCAATTCGGGCATCTTTCCTGTATGGTGCGAATAACGGAAAAAAGTATCTTCGCGCCCGTAAATTCCGGTGATGAATGTACTGATAAAAAATATTAAGTCGCTGGCAGGAATCAGGGACGCCGGTGTTCAGCACGTCAGCGGAAATGAACTGAAGAAACTTCCGTCGGTTGAAGATGCATACCTGCTCATCCGCGAAGGCAGGATTGCTGCTTTCGGTGCGATGGAGCATATGCAGCAGTCCGTTAATGAACAAGATTTATCCAGTGCTGCACCTATTGATGCAGGCGGCAGGCTCGTACTACCCTGCTTCTGCGATTCGCATACTCATCTTGTTTTTGCTGATACTCGCGAGAATGAATTTCTATACAAGATCCAGGGGCTTACCTATGAAGAAATTGCCGCGAAAGGCGGAGGCATCCTGAATTCTGCCAGGAAGCTGCTTAAAATGCCGGAAGATTTACTGCTGGAAAAAGCGATGCGCCGTATCGAAGAGATAAAGCAGCAGGGAACCGGCGCCGTAGAGATCAAAAGCGGCTACGGATTGAGTTATGATGGTGAGTTGAAAATGCTGCGCGTGATTCAGCAATTAAAAACAATTTCACCTATTCCTGTGAAGGCCACTTTTTTAGGGGCACATGCCATTCCTGCTGAATTCAAAACCAATCGTGAAGGCTATTTGCAATTATTGATTGAACAGCTGCTTCCCAAAATTGCAGATGAAGGGCTTGCAGATTATTGCGATGTGTTTTGCGATAAAGGGTTTTTTACCCCTGAAGAAACGGACCGCGTTTTACTGGCCGGATGGAAATACGGATTGAAACCAAAAATTCACGCGAATCAACTGGCAATTTCCGGTGGTGTGCAGGCCGGTGTACGGAACAATGCAATTTCTGTTGATCACCTGGAAAGCATGGGCGATGAAGAAATTGAATGCCTCCGCAAATCGAATACAATTCCAACCATGCTTCCCTCTGCCGCCTTTTTTCTGCGTATGCAATATCCTCCTGCACGGCAGATGATTGAAGCCGGCTTGCCGGTTACACTGGCTACCGACTACAATCCGGGCTCCTCTCCTTCCGGTAGAATGAGTTTTGTGATTTCCTTGGCGTGCATTCAAATGAAGATGACTCCTGAAGAAGCGATCAATGCTGCTACTATAAATGGTGCAGCTGCGATGGAATTGAGTCATGAAACCGGTTCGATAACCATTGGAAAAAAAGCAAACCTTATCATCACGAAACCTGTAAATTCCATTGCAAATATCCCATACAGTTTTGGAAACGATGTGATTGAGCAGGTAATTATTTCGTAAAAAATATTTACTACAGCCTGAAAAGATTAAATCACAGATGCCGAAAAATTTTTTATCTAAAACATATCCTGATCTCGGTTTACTGATCATCCGCATTGGGATTGGCGCCACGATGTTTCAATATGGCTGGCCGAAGATTACCGGCGGCGCAGATATATGGCAGGATCTCGGGAATAATATGAAGGTAACCGGCATTACCTTCCTGCCGGTATTTTGGGGCTTTTGTGCTGCAATCGCGGAAACACTTGGAGCTTTGCTTTTTGCAGCCGGACTTTTTTTCCGGCCCGCTGTTTTACTGTTGTGGTTCACCATGCTGATCGCAGTTTTAGCCAACATGCAGGACAGCACCTCCTTTAACAATTGGGCACACCCTGCAGAACTTGGCGTCGTATTCTTTGGTTTGATGTTCACCGGTGCAGGGAAATATGTCCTGAAGTTCGGATAAAGCATTTGCGGTTCATCCGGGTCCGATTGTGCCGTTGTCAAATTACCACGTCCCTCTTGATTTTTCCAAGCCCTGCATCTACGGAAATATAAAACGGAAACAATCACAGAATCAACTAGCGGCGATAAGTAGATAATATATAAAATTCCCGATTTGTCAGCCACGCGGTTCATCAGTACTTTATTAAGAAACTATCTCAAATTAGGTATTTCATGCGGTCATGCCGAATTTATTTCGGCATCTGTCAACGCATAAATGAGATTCTGAATTAAGTTCTGCATAGCTACAGGTATTTTGAGATAGCTTCCTGCTGCTTCCGGCTTCGCAGGAAGTTTTCCTGAAATCAATGTGCAGCACTGGCTATAAAACACCCGGTTCTTCACGGACATCGAACAACAGGTGAGTCTCCTGACGAATTAGCAATAAATAAACCCTGCTTTGATCTTACCATTTTGAATACAGGTATAACCCTGTTCCTGCAGTTCCGGGTTACGAATTCACAAATTTTAAAATCATCAAAATCACGGAGTACTTTTGTCGCAAAATTTTCCTCAAACATGAATCAACAACTCATTGAATGTGTACCGAACTTCAGCGAAGGACAAGACTTATCCATCATTAAACTGATCACTGATGAGATCGAAAGTGTAGCGGGTGTCCGCCTCCTCGATGTTGATCCGGGAAAAGCAACCAACAGAACGGTGGTAACTTTTGTGGGCACGCCTGATGCCGTTATAGAAGCCGCCTTTCTTGCCATAAAAAAAGCCGGTGAATTAATTGACATGAGCAAACATACAGGGGAGCATCCGAGAATGGGCGCTACGGATGTTTGTCCGTTGATTCCTATTGCCAATATCTCGATGGAAGAAACAGCTGAATATGCGAAAAAATTAGGCGCACGTGTTGGCAATGAAACCGGCATTCCTGTGTATTTATACGAAGCTGCGCAAGACAATCCTGCACGAAAAAATCTTTCTGTGATTCGCGCGGGCGAATACGAAGGCTTCTTCAAAAAAATCAAAACAGCAGAATGGAAACCTGATTTTGGTCCGGATGAATTGCCGGTGAAATCAGGTGCAACAGTAATTGGCGCCCGTGATTTCTTAGTGGCTTATAATGTGAATCTGAACACCACTTCTGTTCGCCGTGCGAATGCAATTGCGTTTGATGTGCGCGAAGCAGGCCGAAAAGTAAAAAATGAAAAAGGTGAAGAGGTCGTTCAGCCTGGAACCTTAAAAGCCGTGAAAGCGATTGGCTGGTTTATCAAAGAATATGGCATTGCACAGGTCAGTATCAATCTCACCAACATCAACATCACACCACTGCATATTGCTTTTGATGAATGCGTGAAAAGTGCAGCTGCAAGAGGAATGCGTGTAACAGGATCAGAACTGGTTGGATTGATTCCATTAAAGGCAATGCTGGATGCAGGAAAATATTTTCTGAAAAAACAAAAGCGCAGCGCCGGTGTTGCGGAAGAAGAATTGATACACATTGCCGTGAAATCATTGGGCCTGGATGAACTCGCGCCTTTCGATCCGCATAAAAAAATTATTGAGTACCTGTTGCGTGATGATCAGCAAAGCAGGCTGGTCAACATGAACCTGCGCGCGTTTGCCAATGAAACGGCAAGCGAGTCACCTGCACCGGGCGGTGGTTCCGTGGCAGCTTATATGGGTTCATTGGGCATCTCCCTGGCTAGTATGGTCGCCAATCTCTCCTCCCATAAAAAAGGGTTTGATGAGCGCTGGGAAACATTTTCAGGTTATGCAGAGAAAGGTCAGTTGATAAAAGACGAATTGTTGAGATTGGTGGATGAAGATACCGCCGCTTTCAACCGTATCATGGAAAGTTTTGCACTGGCAAAAAACACGGATGAGGAAAAAAAGCTTCGCAGCGCAGCCATCCAGGATGCCACAAAAAATGCTATTGAAGTTCCATTGCGCGTGATGCAGTGTTCATCTGATGCTTTTGAAGTTATTGAAGCCATGGTAAAAACCGGCAACCCCAATTCTGTAACGGATGCCGGTGTAGGTGCACTGGCAGTGCGCAGCGCTATACTGGGCGCTTACCTGAATGTGAAGGTGAATGCTACGGGACTGAAAGATGAAGCCATGAAAGCAGCCTTCTTAAAGCGGGCGGATGAATTAAAAAATAAAGCTGTGATAAAGGAAAAGGAAATATTCAGCATGGTGGAGGATAGAATAGTCAATTAACATGGCAGGAAGATAACCTTGCAGCACGTGATAAGTGAGACAAGATGAAGCTATTGATCTTCCTTTGCAAAAGCCGCATTTTCAACTACCTTTGCCGACTTGAAAAAAAATTCAACCAACTCATGAAAAAATTCCCTGTTACAATGCTCATTCCCTTTTTGAGCATTGCTCTTGTTTTTACCGCTTGTAATTCAGCCGGGTTAAAGAATCAGATCCTTGGTAAATGGAAGATTGACGAAATGCACATTCAATACTATATACAACAACAGGAATACGGGGAGAAACAAATGCAGTCATTGAAAGACAGTGCTGCGCGTACCACGGATACTGCCAAGCTCAAAGTTTATAATGAGCAGATTGATCAGATCGGCAAACAACTCTCAGCATTCCAGTCAAGCCGCGACTCTGCCATGAAGAAAAATACCTGGGAATTCCAGCAAGACGGAAATTTTATCGCCACTGAAAATGACGGCCCGCGCAAAGGATTATGGTCTTATGATGATAAGCTCGGTATGCTTTTTACCGTAATCGAAAACCAGACTTCATCCGTGAAAGTGAAGTTCAATAATGATACGATGGTGCTGCAGCTCGATTCCGTGAATTATATGAAGTTTACACCGCTGAAATAAAGCAACACCTTCAACACATCAGCTTCAAGTTTGCATGATTTGTACAATAACAGCCATAAAATCCGGCAGCGGCATTTATGGCAGTTACTTTTTATGTGCAGTCTGCTTGTCCTGTTGCCAGAAAAAAGCAATCAGGTCGGTAGACAGAATTTCTGTTTTACCGGCTTGCCTCAACATGGTTACCAGCTGCCCACGGTGATAGGTGCCATGGTTAACAACATGCATCAGGATCTTGTAAACGGACGACCTGCCTTCGGTACCGTTTAATGTTTTATAGCTGATTTCCTCCCGCAGTTGTTTTTTGCCGTAATCAGCTGCTCTTTCTTCCAGTGCATGAGATGAAGCCATCAAACCGGCTTTCAGCGCTTCCTTTGTTCCATCAAATGCCACAGCGGGCCATTGTGCCGGCGAATTACCTTTCAGCCTTTCCAGCCAGATATTCTGTGCGTTCCAGATATGCTGCATTGTTTCGCTGATATTTTTGAAGCTGCTCTTCATTTCCTGCAGCAACTGTTCATCTGTCAGTGTTATTATTTCACCGCTGATTCTTTCATTCGCCCAGGTATTGAAAGCCACATAGTTGCGTATCATTTCTTTCATGGATGAAAATTTTTATTTGCTGAAAACACAAATAAACGATGTAAAAACCTGAATCAGAAATACCGATGATACACCGGATACAGCAATCTTTAAACATGACTGCAGTTCTTTCGGCAGAAAACACAAGCATGCAATTACCACAAAGCATTGACTTGTTGCTCTTTCCATACCTTCGTAAAAAAAGTTATGGACCTTCATTTCGGATCAATCTGCGTGCGCAACGCGCCTGCAAATTTCCAGCATGCTCAGCCGCATATGGAACCCATCATCGCCAGCACCACGTTTTCATACGATGATCCTGAAGCGTTGATGGAAGTATTTTCAGGAGAGCAGAAAGGATTTATCTATTCCCGCTGGAGCAATCCCACCATTGAACTGGCTGAAAATAAGGTTGCAGCGCTTGAAGCCTGCGGCATCCGACATGCAGACGACACGTCACTAAAACTGACGGCCCGGATGTTCAGTTCCGGTATGGGTGCGATCAGCACCCTGTTCATGTCGTTTCTGAAGATGGGTGACAAAGTGCTCGCACAGGAAAACCTCTATGGCGGCACAGCAGAGCTGCTCAACAAAATACTGGCACAACAAGGCATAGTGCCCGTGCTGATGGATTTAAAGAACCTGCAGCGAGTGGAAGAAATGGTGAAGCAGGATCCAAAGATTAAATTGCTGTACATCGAAACGCCTTCCAACCCTACCATCGATTGCTATGATATTGAAGCATTAACAGCAATTGCCAAAAGCAGGAAGTTGAATGTTGCAGTGGACAACACATTTGCATCGCCTTATCTGCAACAGCCGTTTCGGTTTGGTGTTGACTTCGTGGTGCATTCTACAACAAAATATATGAATGGCCATGGTAATTCCATCAGCGGGATGCTCCTCTACCCGGAAAATGCTGCCATAGATAAATCCGTCTTCGACTACCGGAAGCTGTTAGGATCCAACAGCAATGCATTTGATGCCTGGCTCTTACTACAGGGAGTGAAGACACTGGAAATACGCATGCAGCGGCATTGCGGGAATGCCGGTAAGGTTGCAGCATTCCTTCAGGCACACCGTAAAATCGCCAGAGTAAATTATGCCGGCCTGGCCTCACACCGTGATCATTTAGTAGCCAGAAAACAAATGCGTGATTTCAGCGGCATGCTTAGTTTCGAATTAAAAGACGGACTCGAAGCCGGAAAAAAACTCATGCAAAGCATCAGGCTTTGTCAACTCGCTGTTTCGCTTGGTACGGTAGATACCATCATTCAGCATCCTGCTTCCATGAGCCATGTTGGTGTAGCCAAAACGGTTCGCGAGCAATATGGTATCACCGACGGGTTAGTACGCTTGTCGGTTGGACTGGAAGATGCAGCGGACATTATCAATGACCTGGAACAGGCATTGGAAGGCATTTAGCAATGATTCATCATTGAAAATTATCGTTATAGCAGATTGCCCTTAGCGTTGATTAAATATAGGCAGCAACATCATATGTTCAAAACATTGACCGGTAACGTCTTTAAATACATATGTTGTGCACCAACTGACTGAAGCCAGGTAAATAAGTCATTCCCTGATAAATAGTATTTTGCTTACATATGTATTATCCGGCAGCATGGTGATAGGGTCAATCATTATTAAAATTTTTCTTACCATCATTGAATAAGTGAATCCAAACTTGCTACATTTGGTTTTCTTCCCTCTCATACAAATAAAAACAACATGAAAAACATGAAGCTTCTGATCGCGCTATTGGCCATAATAGCAGCAGCACCATTTGCACGCGCTACTGATCGTATTGTAGCGGACGGCGGACAAGGCGGTGCATTTCCCACCATCAATGCGGCTCTTACGGCAGCATCGGCCGGTGACCGCATTCTTATTTATCCCAAAAGCGGCGGATCTCCGTACACAGAGAATATCGTGATCAACAAAAACATTCAGTTACTCTGTGCCGTGGAAGGAAAATACTTTGGCGTGAATGGCGCCGTCAACGTGGATGGTGCTTCGATGCCGGCGAATGGTGTGGTAACCATTATCGGCATGAACCTGCAGAACGGGAATATCTCTTCCATCTCGCAGGCCAATGCCGGCGGAAAAACAAAGGTGAATATTCTCGGCTGCCGGCTGGATAATGGTATCATCAATTTCTATAGTTCGCATTACTACGACCTGAATGCTTCGAGTGACTCCTTGAAAAACGGTGTGATACAATTCCGTTACGGAAAGGTAATCGGTTGTTACATACAAAATCAAACGGTCACCAGCACACACAATATTTATGTTACCAGTGATGCCGTAAGCACCAATGACAGCATCCTGATAATCGGCAACCACATCATCACCTGCCCGCAGAATGGCTACAATGCCGGTATCTACTGGGAATCAACCACGCAGTTTCATTATATCGCCAATAATTACATCAAATGCGGCAACACCAATGGCTATAGCGGCTGCATTTTCATCTACACCAATAAGCCTTCCCTCGCAGGAAGAAATACAGTGGTGAACAATACCTTGTATTCCGCAGGGTATATGTGGATGGCCATCTATGAATACAGCCTCTACAGTAACAGCTACAACGACGTATTCAATAACCTGATTATGTCCACGCTCAGCAGTGGTTACGGCGGCATTTACTGGGGAACCACTTCTTCCTTCAATGCCATGAGTTACAATTATATCAAAAGCACCACAGGCGGACTGACCGGTTTGGCCAACGACGGAACCAACAACCTGAATACAAATGCAGCAAGTTTCTTTGATGCCGACAATGGATCGCTACTTGCAGGCGCCGATGCAATTAATGCCGGTTATGGTGATTCTGCCTTCTATGACCTGGATGTGACCCGTAATGATGTGGGCTGCTATGGCGGCTCTTTCAGCTTTGGACAATTTCATCCAATGAACCTTGGCGCTTCCCGCATTACCTATATGCTTGCACCAAGAAGAGTTACCATCGGGCAATCGGTTAATATCAAAGCCAGTGCCTTCGACCGATAGAAACTGAAATCAATTATTTGTCATCCAAAAATCTTCGTCATCATGAAACTCATACATAAACTTTCAGCGATTGCCCTCTTTATCACCTTCACAAGTAATTTTTCAAATGCTACTGATCTTGTTGTGGTAAGCGGTGGTGTTTTACCGCAATATTCAACGATCAGCGCTGCCATCAATGCTGCTTCCAATGGCGACAGGATCCTCGTAACACCAGGCATTCAATACAATGAAGCCAGCATCAATATCAACAAAAACGTACAGATCCTCAGCAATACCGAGGGTCAGCAATTCCAGGTAAGTGCAAATATTACCGTCACGCCTCCGGTGGCAAGTTCGAATATAATAATACAGGGCATGGATCTGCTGCTGGGCAATATAGTTGGAGCTGCCGTTCCCGGTGCAGTGCGGTCAAAGTTTACCCTGGTTGGCAGTAAAATCAGGAATGGTTATGTTGACTTTTATTCTAATTCCTATTGGGAACTCAATATGATGCAGGACTCCCTCTTAGGAACCAATCCTTCCATTACGCTTCGCTTCGGTAAGATAATCGGCAATTATATTAATGCCGGTACTGGTACCGCGAATACCATTTATATCCTGGGTGAAAACACAGTGGCCACAGACACCGTATTCATTGTTGGCAACAGGATTGAAATGTCCAGCTCCGGTGGCGGACAAGTGGCGCTGTACTGGGCTAACAGCACCAATTTTTTCTATATCGCAAATAACTATATAAAAAACAATGCATATGCAGAATACCCGATGTATGTCTATTACACCAATTCCAATCAGAGTGGTGGCAATACCCTTATCAATAACACTTTTTACAATAACAGCAGCGGCTATCAGACGATAACCTTTTATACTGCCAGTTCATTCACTTTCATTTACAATAACCTTGTGATGAATGGAGGCTCCGGCGCATATGGTTTTTACCTGGTTGCCAGTCAAAATAATTATGTTTTCAGTTATAACCATTTTCAGCTGGGCACTTCAAATGCCCTGTACGGTATCGTGAATGACGGTACCAACGTTACAGGATCCAATAGCACTTTTGATATCAATACAGGCATTGCCCTTACCGGCACTGCCGTGGATGGCGGATATCCTAATGACGGATATGCAGATCATGACCTTAGCAGGAATGATGCAGGCTGCGGCGGCGGTTCGCTGCGCATCACCAACTTCCACCCGATGAATAACCTGACGAACGGAGCACGCGTGACCTATGTGAATGCGCCGCGAAGAGTGCTGATGGGAAACAATGTGAGTCTGAAAGCCGACTCATTTGACAAGTAGTTTGCAGTTATCCATCTCCCTAAAATGATTTTCGTGAAGCCATTTCTACTCATAAAATGTTGCCTGCTCGCTGCAGCTTTACTGATGGCGCAACTTGCACAGGCACAATATCATTACGTAGCCGGCGGTGAATACTATGTTGACACCGATCCGGGTATTGGTTTAGCCACACCACTGAATGCCGCAGACGGCACGTTCGATAATATCACAGAGCAGGTCTCCAAAAACATCAGCGGACTCACCACTGGATTACATACGCTCAATGTGCGGGTACGCGATAACAACAACAACTGGGGACCTGTATTTACGACCGTCCTGAAAGTGGATGATGCCGTTGTCGCACGGCAGGTGAATATTACGCAGGGCGAAGTTTTCTGGGACAATGATCCGGGACAAGGCAACGGTTCAGCCATGATAGCATTTGATGGCAACTTTAATGATGCCCTGGAAAAAGTGATGAGCAATAATTTTTTGCCGCCGCTTACAGCCGGTATGCATACACTGAATGTGCGTGTGAAAGGCCATGATGCTACCTGGAGTGATGTGTTTACGACTGTAGTGAGAGTCGATCCAGCCATCACGGCACGTGATATCAGGATCACTGCAGGTGAAGCATTTTTCGATACGGATCCGGGAGAAGGCGCCGGTACGCCACTGATCGCTTTCGACGGCAACTTCAACAGTGCATTGGAAACAGTTATGGCCGGAACATTTCTGCCGCCTACCGTCGAGGGACTTCATACACTTAATATCCGGGTGCATGGTACCGACGGTACCTGGAGCCCGGCATTCACCGTGGTGACAAGGGTGGATCCCGCACAGGTGCCCCGCACAGTGAAAATCACCGCCGGCGAAATATTCTTTGACACAGATCTCGGTGAAGGCGCGGCTTTGCCATTAATCGCCTTTGACGGAAATTTCAACAGTGCACTGGAAACACTGGCGGCAAGCAATGCGGGATCATCACTAACACTGGGTCTTCATACTATGAATATCCGGGTTATAGGCAATGATGGCGCATGGAGCCCTCTATTTACCACCGTGCTTTCCGTGGATACTCCGCTTACCATACCTAACGTACATATCACGGCAGGTGAATGCTGGTGGGATGAAAATATTGCAGGAGCTATAGCACTGATTTCATTTGACGGTTCATTTAATGATGCACTGGAGACCGTGATGAATAATGCAGCACTTCTTCCTCCTGCAGCAGGATTTCACAAAATCAGCATGCATGTGAAAGGACTTGATGGAAACTGGAGCAACACCTTCAGTGCAATTATCAGTGTTGAACAAGCCATTGTTGCCGGCAGCTTTTTTATCACAATGGGTGAATGCTGGTGGGATAATGATACTATCAACATCATACAACTTATTTCCTTTGACGGAACTTTCAATGATGCATTGGAAACCGTAATAAATAACGGAACATTCTATCCGCCTTCAGCTGGATTTCATAAACTGAATATCCGCGTAAAAGGATTTGACGGTAACTACAGCAACACCTTCAGCAGTATCATCAGCGTTGAACAACCTATTACGGCAACCACCTTCCAGGTTACCATGGGTGAATTATGGTGGGACAATGATACCAACAACACAACGCCACTCATATCTTTTGACGGGACCTTCAATGATGCCTTCGAGACACTGATCAGCAACGGGGCGATCGCTCCGCCTTCAGCCGGGTTTCATAAATTGAATGTACATGCGAAAGGTTATGACGGAAGTTTTGGCAACACTTTCAGCACTATCATCAGTGTAGAACAACCGATTACCGCACGCGATGTTAAAATTATCAGCGGTCAATACTGGTGGGATTCAGACAGCACCAACGCGGAAATGATGTTCGCTTTCGACGGAAGTTTTAACAATGCGCTTGAACAAATTACTGCATCGGCCAACTCGGGTTTAACCGGATCCGGTTTTCATTTGCTGAACGTGCGTGCCAAAGGACTTGACAACGCATGGAGTAATACTATGAAGTCGATGGTATTTGTTGATCCATGTATTTCCTCACCTTCCGTTTCCGTCACACCATCCACTCCCCAGCAAATCTGCACAGGCAGCAGCATTTTACTAAGTGCCGTGCCGGCCAACCTCGTCAGTTATACGTGGATTCGCGGTGTTGTTACTGTCGGCAGCGGGTCAACCTATTCGGCATCAGAACCTGGTTTCTATAAAGTTATTGGTTACGATGCCAACGGCTGTCCGGGTCAGTCAGCATACGTGCAGGTTGATACTGTATCCGCCAGCAGTGTGACAATTACGCCACTCGGTGCAACCACATTTTGTGAAGGCCCTTATCTTACGCTTGTTGCCTCCGGAGGTTTCTCTCAATACCTATGGAGCACTGGAGCCACAACGCAATCTATCAATGTATCAGCAACCGGCACCTTTACGGTTTCCGGAACTTCCGGTGCAGGTTGCTCAGCTACATCACAACCACTTTCGGTAACGGTCAATCCTAATCCTGCCGCCCCCACAATCAGCACTAGTGGTGCGACGACATTCTGTACAGGCGGAAGCGTACAACTCACTTCCTCGGCTGCAAACAGTTATCTATGGAATGACGGAGGCAGCACCACCCAATCTATCAATGCAACTTCATCAGGAGCCTACTTCGTGACTGTTTCCAATAGCTACGGATGCCAGGCAACGAATTCAGTACCTGTGATTGTTGACGTTCACAATCCTACCATCAGCGTTTATCCGGCCGGCCCCCTGACAGTGTGTAATTACAACCAGGCATCATTAGCTGTGTATGCAACAGGAACAAGCCTGAGTTTTCAATGGATGGAAAGCGGAATTGATATCAGCGGCGCTACCAATGCATCATTTAATACCACAGTACCTGGTAATTATTCTTGCCGCGTCACAGATGGGATTGGATGCACAGCCAGTTCAAATGTTGTAGCTGTTTCCTTCGTGGCCCCACCGGTTGTAACCATTGTGCCTTCCGGCCCAACTGCGATATGCAGCACAGGCAGTGTTGACCTGATGGCATCGCCTTCCGGTTTAAACTATTACTGGTCTAATGGCGCCACCACGCAAACAATCACCGCCACGCTGCCGGGTGAGTATAATGTAAATGTTACCGATGCCAATGGCTGCTTTGCTACGGCCACACCCGTTACGGTAACAGTTTCATCGCCGGTGAATGGCTTCGTTGCTGACAGCATAGAAAGATTTTTACCCGATAACGGATCCGTTCAGTTTACTTCCAGCACAAATGGAACTATAACAGGTTATAACTGGAAATTCGGCGATGGCGGAACTTCAACCCTCGTCAATCCTTCTCATACCTATACTTCGTCGAGTGCACCGGGATTTTATACCGTGAAACTTACGGTTACCAATGATGCAGGATGCACTGATTCCATTGCAGCTTATAACATGATCAGGGTGTGGGATGAATTCCCGCATGCAGGTACCACCTTCTATTCCTATTCAACGGAAGATGTTACCAATGCTTCCTTCATTTCTTCGCTTTACGGTTGCGCCATACAACCAAACGGGCAAGTATACATCACCAGCAACGGCGGAGATACATGGGATACCCTTGGCCTCCCCTGCACTTGTCATCTGAATGGTGTAAGCTATGTGGGCTCACAGGGTAACAGTGCCATTTGGGTGGCAGGTGAAGACGGTTTCACTGCTGTCAATTACACCGGAACACCGGGAGGATGGATCACTTACATTATACCTTGTGGTTGTTCCATTTCCAATATTTATTTCAGCAGTCCTGACAATGGATATGCAGTAGGAACAAACGGACAGGTATGGTTCTGGAATGGTACTTACTGGGGCAATATATCTCCCGGAATTTCCAATAATTTCTATGCAGTAAACTATTGGGGTGGTTACCTGTGGGCTGTGGGTTATGGCGGTATTATCTGGCAATATCAACCTGGTTTTGGGTGGGTAAATATAGTCTCCGGCACCATCTATAATCTTTACAGCATCAGCTTCGGCTGCACCTGTTCAGGCGGCGGATACAATGGTGGCGGCGGTGGATATGGCGGTGTGGGACTCGGCGTAGGTGCCGGCGGAACAATCATCATCAGTAATGATGGCGGCTCAACATGGCATAATTCATATTCAGGAACAACTTACGATCTGACAGGCGCATATGTGATTGATTCACTCCACATGATTTGCGTGGGTCAACATGGTATTGTCTTAACAACTGCTGATTGCGGTCTTACCTGGGTTCCCTGGAGCATAGGCAATACTGAAGATCTGACCAGCATCACTGCCAGCGGATGCGTGGCCTATATCACCGGAAACAATGGAGGCGTTTACACATTCCCCATTAATTTCAACGCAGCACCACCGGCATTCACTTTATCTGACGACACAATTTGTGCCGGCAGTTTCGCGACGTTAAGCGTGGTGAATCCAAAGTTTGGAAGTCAATATGTATGGAGTAATGGCAGTGCAGGAAACACACTCGTCACCAATGTGCCCGGAAATTATTCCGTAACGGAATATTCCTTGTGTGATACGCTAACGTCAGCGGTACAAACAATTTACCAGGGTGTGTCGACTGCTTCAATTGATGTGAGTGGTTCCACTAACCTATGCGGAATTGAAACCGTTACACTCACTGCCAGCAGCGGGGTGAGTTATCTGTGGAGCAATGGCTCTGTCGCCAGTTACATTGTTGTGAATGATGCCGGAAGCTATAGTGTAACCGTAACAGATGTATCAGGTTGTTCGGCCGTTGCAGATCCTGTTCTTATTACCAGCGAAAGCCCGCTGAACAGTATTGCCGCCGATAGTCTTGAGCGCTTCCTTCCCGGAAACGGCACAGTGCATTTTTCAGCCAGTACCAACGGTAACATAGTTTCATACCTCTGGGATTTTGGTGATGGAACAACAAGTGATGTCGCAAATCCTTCGCATACCTATAACGCTGCGAATGCTCCCGGCTTTTATGCCGTCAGCCTTACCGTCACGAACGACGAAGGATGCAGTGACGTGATCATTAACACTAACATGATCAGGGTATGGAACAAATTTGCGTGCACGGGAACTTCCTTTGCTACCTACTCATCGACGGATGTTTATGGTGCTTCATTTATTTCACCGCAATACGGTTGCGTGGTACAACCTGATGGTCACGTCTATCAAACTATTGACGGCGGCACTACCTGGCTGTCGCTTGGCTTGCCCTGCACTTGTCAGCTCAATGGCGTAAGTTATGTGGGCACACAGGGCAACAGCGCCATCTGGATTGCCGGAGCCGGCGGATTTACTGCTGTTAATTACTCCGGCCTGCCTGGCGGCTGGACTACCTACATCATTCCTTGCGGATGCGATATTCAAAATATTTATTTCAGCAATCCCAACAGCGGTTATGCTGTGGGTACCAACGGGCAGGTTTGGTATTGGAACGGCACTTTGTGGAGCAATATCTCTCCCGGTGTAACCAATACTTTTTATGGGGTGAACTATTGGAACGGTTACCTGTGGGTCGTGGGTTACAATGGTATCATCTGTTATTATCAGCCCGGCTCCGGATGGATTGCCGTTAACTCCGGCGTGCTTTACAACCTGTATGCTATTGCCTTTGGCTGCAACTGCCCCGGCGGCGGATACAGCGGCGGTGGTTATGGTGGCGTGGGTTGCAGCGTTGGCGCTTATGGAAGTATCTCCATCAGCAACAATGCAGGCGCTTCCTGGCATCCCTGCAATTCCGGCACTACCTATGATCTCACCGGTGTGATTGTGATTGATTCATTACACATGATTTGTGTGGGACACCACGGTATCATTCTCACTACTTCAGATTGCGGAATGACCTGGGTACAATGGAGTGTTGGCAATACGGATGACCTCACAGGAATTACTGCGAATGGTTGCCTTGCCTATATTACCGGTAAGAGCGGGAAAGTGTACACCTTCCCTGTGAACTTTGACCCTATTCCGCCTTCATTCACCGTTTCTAACGATACCGTTTGTTCATCAAGCCCGGTAACCTTAAGTGTAATCAATCCGAAAGTCGGAAGTGAATACAAATGGAGCAACGGAAGCACGGGAAATTCTATCATTGTGACAGCAGGTGGAGATTACTTCGTTTCAGAATATACAGCCTGCGACACACTCATAGCGGTCACACAGACGATTGTTGACGGTGTTGTTACGCCAACCATTCAGGCAAGCGGCTCCACCAACCTTTGCGGCAACAGCACAGTGACACTGACAGCGAGTGATGCATCAAATTACCTGTGGAGCAATGGAGCCACCACAAGTTTCATCGTAGTGAATACTCCCGGAGATTATAGCGTCACGGTTACCGATGGACTCGGATGCAGCGCCACTTCAGAGACCGTTACTGTTACGGCAGGCTCTCCGCTGAATGGTTTTGCTGCCGACAGCCTGGAACGATTCCTGCCCGGAAACGGAACAGTTTACTTTTCCAGCAACACCAACGGAACGATTGCGAGTTACTTGTGGGATTTTGGCGATGGCGCCACATCTGATCTGACCAATCCGTCACATACCTATTCACTGGCCAATGCTCCAAACTTCTATACTGTTAAATTAAAAGTGACAAGCGAAGATGGATGCACAGATTCGCTAACGATCAGCAATATGATCAGGGTATGGAACAAATTCAATTGTACACCAACATCATTTACCACTTATTCTACTATTGATGTTCACAGCGCGTCTTTCATTTCACCACTGTACGGTTGCGTGGTACAACCTGACGGTCACGTCTATCAAACTATTGACGGCGGCACTACCTGGCTGTCGCTTGGCTTGCCCTGCACTTGTCAGCTCAATGGCGTAAGTTATGTGGGCACACAGGGCAACAGCGCCATCTGGATTGCCGGAGCCGGCGGATTTACTGCTGTTAATTACTCCGGCCTGCCTGGCGGCTGGACTACCTACATCATTCCTTGCGGATGCGATATTCAAAATATTTATTTCAGCAATCCCAACAGCGGTTATGCTGTGGGTACCAACGGGCAGGTTTGGTATTGGAACGGCACTTTGTGGAGCAATATCTCTCCCGGTGTAACCAATACTTTTTATGGGGTGAACTATTGGAACGGTTACCTGTGGGTCGTGGGTTACAATGGTATCATCTGTTATTATCAGCCCGGCTCCGGATGGATTGCCGTTAACTCCGGCGTGCTTTACAACCTGTATGCTATTGCCTTTGGCTGCAACTGCCCCGGCGGCGGATACAGCGGCGGTGGTTATGGTGGCGTGGGTTGCAGCGTTGGCGCTTATGGAAGTATCTCCATCAGCAACAATGCAGGCGCTTCCTGGCATCCCTGCAATTCCGGCACTACCTATGACCTAACCGGTGTGATTGTGATTGATTCACTGCACATGATTTGTGTGGGGCACCACGGTATCATTCTCACTACTTCAGATTGCGGAATGACCTGGGTACACTGGAGTGTCGGCAATACGGATGACTTGCTTCATATAACAGCCAACGGATGCCTCGCCTATATCACCGGGCGCAGCGGAAGGATTTACACTTTCCCTGTGAACTTCGACCCTGTGCCACCTGCATTTACAGCATCAGCTGATACAGTATGCTTAACGAATCCTTCCACACTAAGTGTTGTCAATCCTAAAGTTGGGAGTGAATACATGTGGAGTGACGGAAGCACAGGAAATTCAATTGTTGTTACAGAAGGGGGCGACTATTCAGTTACTGAAATTTCTTTCTGCGATACAATCGAATCACCTATTTTAACCATTGCAGCAGGTGTTGTGACACCGGTGATCACCACGAGCGGTTCTACCAATCTTTGTGGCAGCGGTACTGTTACACTTACCAGCAGCGAAGCAGCAGGCTATTCATGGAGTACCGGAGAATCAACTCAGTCAATTGTAGTGAGCGATGCAGGCAGCTACAGTGTAACAGTGTCAGATAACTCAGGCTGCAGTGCAACCTCTGAGGCAGTAGTGGTAAGCAATATTGATCCTTTAACCGGATTTACTGCGGATAGTCTCGAGCGATTCCTGCCCGGAAACGGAACAGTTTACTTTTCCAGCAACACCAACGGAATGATTGCGAGTTACCTGTGGGATTTTGGCGATGGCGCCACATCTGATCTGGCCAATCCGTCACATACCTATTCACTGGCCAATGCTCCAAACTTCTATACTGTTAAATTAAAAGTAATAAGCGAGGATGGATGCGCAGATTCCATTACATCCACCAACCTGGTAAGAGTATGGAATATTTTCAGTCATACTTCAACAAATTTTGCTGCTTACTCCACCATTGATGTGGTGCGTGCATCCTTTATTTCACCTTTGCACGGCTGCATCGTTCAACCCAATGGCGAGGTTTACCAGACCGGTGATGGCGGAACAACATGGCTATCGCTCGGCCTGCCATGCACCTGCCACCTTAATGGTGTGAGCTATACAGGCATTCAGGGTAACAGCGCTATCTGGATTGCTGGTGAAGGAGGATTCACCGCAGTGAATTATACGGGCACCATTGGCGGCTGGATCACCTACATCATTCCATGCGGATGCGATATTCAAAATATTTATTTCAGCAATCCCAACAGCGGTTATGCTGTGGGTACCAACGGGCAGGTTTGGTATTGGAACGGTACTCTGTGGAGCAATATCTCTCCCGGTGTAACCAATACTTTTTATGGGGTGAATTATTGGAACGGTTATCTGTGGGCAGTGGGTTATAATGGAATCATCTGCCGTTATCAGCCCGGAATTGGATGGATTGCTGTTAACTCCGGCGTGCTTTACAACCTGTATGCTATTGCCTTTGGCTGCAACTGCCCCGGCGGCGGATACAGCGGCGGCGGTTATGGTGGCGTGGGTTGCAGCGTTGGCGCTTATGGAAGTATCTCCATCAGCAACAATGCAGGCGCTTCCTGGCATCCCTGCAATTCCGGCACTACCTATGATCTCACCGGTGTGATTGTGATTGATTCATTACACATGATTTGTGTGGGACACCACGGTATCATTCTCACTACTTCAGATTGCGGAATGACCTGGGTACACTGGAGCATTGGCAATACCGACGACCTGCTGCATATCACGGCCAACGGATGTCTCGCCTATATCACCGGGCGCAGCGGAAGGGTTTATACTTTCCCTGTGAACTTTGATGCCATCCCGCCTGTCTTCACTGCTTCAGCTGACACCGTATGTGAGGGAGACAGCATTACACTCAGTGTTACGAACCCGAAAATCGGAAGCGAATACGTCTGGAGCAATGGAAGTACCGGTATTACTGTTTCAGTTAACGAATCCGGTTCTTATTCATTGAGTGAAATTAATTATTGCGATACAGTAGCATCCGTGCAAATTACACCGGTTGAGGTACTGCCCGTCGTCGCTTACTACCAGGATGCAGATGCTGATTTATATGGAAATGCATCAGTATCCACTCAATCATGCATTCCTGTTTCAGGTTATGTAACCGACAGCACTGATTGTAACGATACAGACGCTGCTGTCAATCCCGGAGTGGTGGAAGTGATTAACGGCATTGATGATAATTGTGATGGACAGACCGATGAACCTGCCTGCTTCATTCCAATTGGCCTTGCACATGCCGAGATCACTTCGTCGAGTGAACTGGTAAGCTGGGATCCTGTACCAGGCGCAACCAAGTACAAAATTCAGTATGGTCTTGCTCATCCAAACACAACGTGGTATCCGAAGAGTGTTGTTGCTCCGGGAACATCCATACTGATAAAAGGCCTCACTCCGTCCACCAATTACAAGTGGAAAGTGCGCACCATTTGCGGCACTTCCAAAACCGTCTTTTCACCGACCGACAAATTCACTACCCTTCCTTTGAAATCAGCAATGCCGGCGGATGCAATGAGTCACGATCCTGTCTTTGAAGTCTATCCTAATCCGAGCAATGGCCATTTCGTAGTTGAATTATCGCTTGATGCTAAAGAGAGCAATGAGGCCATGATCCAGATCACTAACCTCATCGGACAGGTTGTGTATGAAGAAAAAGTGGCCGTTCCGGATGGAAGACTGCATGATGAGATACAGCTGGCTGCTTATCAGAAAGGTGTTTTCCTGCTGCACATTGCAGTGGATGATCAGACCTTTACCAGGAAACTTGTGATTGAAGAATAATTTTAAGTGATGTATCAAAAAATCCGGAATGGCGACAATCATTCCGGATTTTTTATTTTATCAGTGCACGTTGCAAGACTATTGCATCACCAGTAAAAACCAATTAATAGATCAGTTTTTCTTTCCATCGCGCAGTCGAAGCCGACTGATCTGACACAGTGAATAATTTGCTTACATTTGGAAATTGCAGTCCGCAAAAATGTCGATACTCAATCACAGGTTCGGTACCCTGGCACATGCCCTCACAGGATTTGCACTCGCATTAAAGGGATATACTAAAATGACTGACCATCATGCCGTCATTGGAGGCATCATCCTGTTTTCAGGCCTTGTAATCATAGGTTATGTATTGTATGAAAGAAAACAAAAAACACACAGCAGAATGCTTGGCGTCGGCATCCATTTCCTGGAAGGCCTTGCCCTGCTGTTTACTTCATGGGTTTATTTTGAAGAAGGGAAAACCTATTTGCCCTATGTAACACTGATTGCCGCGATCGGTTTTTTTATCACTGTACCGTTTATCTACAGGAAAAATAAACGCTTAAACAACTCGCATACTACCAACCTGCCGGAACAAAAGCGTGTGATGACCAGCCCGGATGAACAATAACCGAGGACGACAACAGTCATCATTCTCCTATGCTGCATCAACCCAATAACGAAAATCTCGTATCAACCCATGATCTGGAAATCAGTAATCGACCTTCAGGAACTGAACGAATGGCACAATAACAGTATGCAGCAGCATGTTGGTATTGAGTTTACCGAGGCAGGTGACGATTATCTCAAAGCAACAATGCCGGTTGACTACCGTACCAAACAGCCAATGGGTTTGCTGCATGGCGGCGCTTCCGTTGTTTTGGCTGAATCGCTGGGAAGTGTTGCTTCTGTCCTGTGCATTGATACAACTACACAAACGGTAGTCGGCCTGGAAATAAATGCCAACCATATCAAAACGGCGCGTGATGGTTATGTTACCGGCGTGGCCAGGCCCATTCATTTAGGCAGAAGCACGCAGGTTTGGGAGATTAAAATTTATAATGAGCAGGAGAAACTGATTTGCATCAGCCGCATCACCAATGCCATTCTCGATAGAAAATAATTACCTACCGGAACCTGAGTTTAAAGTATAGTATCACCAGGCAAAGCAACAATGTAATTGTATTTGCGGCGATTACCGGAATATTGTGAACCCTGATGCCATAGATCAGCCAGACAGTGATGCCGGCTGAAAAAATTCCGAACATGCCAAGCGAAAGGTCCTTTGCTGATTTCGACCGCCAGGTTTTAAGAACCTGTGGCAGAAATGAAACGGATGTAAGTGCTCCGGCAACTAACCCAAGTGTATCATCTGCTGTCATTGGAAAGTATTTTATTTTGTTTTTAATCTCCGGTTGGAATCCGACAAGTATATTCCGGGTGAAACTGAATTAACAATCACGTTAAAACAAGGCGGAGAGCAATGCGATCAGCAGAAATTGCAATATCATCATACCGTCCACAATAAAAATATAGTAGTAATCTGATTGCTTCGAACTTGTTCGTTGCACGACGAAGTATGTGATGCCGGCTGACAGGATCATGGCCAGCCCTGTTGCGTAATCCTGTAGCAGCAATACATAATGAATTACAGCCATGATAATCAGCATAGCACTTAATCCTTTGTAGAGGTGCTGCGTAAATACAGGGCCATAAAGTATGGGAATGGTCTTTAAACCTTCCTTACTGTCAAATTCAACGTCGCGTGCATCGAAGCAAAGCGCGATTATAAAAATAAACAGCATACGTTCTGCCAGCACCAGCCAGAGGTGGTAATCCGATAGCGGCACATGCGCATTCACAGCTGGCAGAAATGCCGTTGCCAGTGTCCACACAGAAGTAATCATAAACGCCTTATGAATCCAGAGGTTCCGCAGGCTCCTGAAACGGCTTGTCTTTTTTATCAGCGGTAATTCATATAACAGCGAAACGGCACCAAGCACTGCCAATATTCCGAAAATCAGCAATGAAGTCTGAAAAACAAAAAATGCAACGCCGCCCGCGCCAATGAGGGCAAGCATGAAGAGGGTGAAACGATGTTGTGCAGCCCATGCCGTCACAACACCATAATCCTGCGGCTGCAGGCGTGCGACCACCAGCAGGCGATGCACGTTGTACAATGATAGTGTTGCAAAAAAAATCAGCATCGCCAATCCGTCCAGCCGGAGCGGCAATTGCAGCTGCTGGTACGTTTCCAGCGAAAGCACTAATGCACAAATTGCAATAATGATATTCCCAAAGATAAACGGGTTAAGTATTCGACTTGTCAGCTCATTATAATTTGCGGGCATGAGGGTGCTTTTGACAAAATTCCGTGACCTTGCAGCAAAGCCGGATTATGCTGCAGCATGCTGTTACTTACAAAGGAATGTTTCCATGCTTCTTCCTTGGGCGCTTGTCCACTTTGTTTTCAAGCAATGAGAATGCCCTGATCAGCTTAATGCGTGTTTCATCGGGCCTGATCACTTCATCAATATAACCGTGAGCCGCGGCTCCATACGGATGAGCGAATTTCTCAGCATATTCATCCACCTTCTCCTGCAACTTTGCTTCTTTGTCTGCAGCGGCATTAATTTCTTTTCTGAAAATAATCTCCGCTGCACCCTTGGCGCCCATCACTGCTATTTCCGCCGTTGGCCATGCATAGTTCATATCCGCGCCAATGTGTTTCGAGTTCATCACATCATAGGCGCCACCATATGCTTTACGCGTAATAACAGTGACACGTGGCACAGTTGCTTCGCAAAAGGCATACAACAATTTAGCGCCATTGCTGATGATACCATTCCATTCCTGATCGGTTCCCGGCATAAATCCGGGCACATCTTCGAGCACCAGCAGCGGCACATTGAATGAATCGCAGGTACGCACAAACCTTGCACCTTTTGAAGAGGCCTTGATATCCAGCACACCGGCCAGCACAGCAGGCTGATTGGCTACAATACCGATACTGCGGCCGGCAATTCTCGCAAACCCAACCACCATATTCTCTGCAAAATCCTTATGCACTTCTAAAAAACTTCCCGGGTCAACAATTGCGTCAATCACATCCTTGATGTCATACGGATGATTCGGGTTGTCGGGAATAATGGAGTTGAGTTTCGGTCGCCGTTCATCAGCCGCTTCATAAGGATATGCCGGTGCAATATCTTCACAGTTCTGCGGCAGGTATGATAACACATTTTTAATCTTTTGAATACAGTCAGCTTCATTGGCCGATGTAAAATGTGTCACTCCCGATTTAGTCGCATGCGTCATTGCACCACCCAGTTCTTCAAAGGATACTTCTTCATGGGTTACCGTCTTCACCACATTAGGACCAGTGACAAACATGTAAGATGTATTTTCCACCATCAATACAAAATCGGTGATGGCAGGAGAATACACGGCTCCGCCGGCACAGGGCCCCATAATTGCAGATAGCTGTGGAATAACGCCGGATGCTTTTGTATTCAGGTAAAAAATATCAGCATAGCCTCCCAATGAAACCACCCCTTCCTGTATACGGGCACCACCACTGTCATTCAGACCAACAACAGGGACACCATTTTTCAATGCCATCTCCATGATACGGACAATTTTAGCGGCATGCGTTTCGGAAAGTGAACCGCCAAAGACCGTAAAATCCTGAGAATACACATAAACCATTCTGCCATTCACCGTGCCATAGCCTGTCACAACACCATCTCCGAGATACACTTCTTTCTCCATGCCAAAATCAGCGGAGCGGTGCATGACAAACATGCCTACTTCTTCAAAAGAACCTTCATCCATCAGCAATTGAATACGTTCTCTTGCTGTTAGTTTTCCTTTCTTATGCTGATCCTCAATACGCCTGGCCCCACCGCCTTCAAGTGCTTTGGTAATTTTTTCTTCCAGCTGCTGAAATTTCGCTTGGGTCATGTTGTTTAGATTAATTCCTGATGACTTATTAATAGATGGTTGCTAAGATAGAATTAAATCGGTTTCATGGAATTGTACCTAACTTGTATTTTTACGATTCACTAATTTGCCGAAATATGCTGCAAGAATACCTGGCTGGACAGTTTGAAAGCGCCCTCATACAGCTCAAGAATGAAATCAACAGCTACACGCATAAAGAAAACATCTGGAAGCTGAAAGGTGAAATCAAAAATTCCGGCGGTACGCTGGCACTGCACCTTATTGGCAACCTGCGTCATTTTATTGGTGCTGCACTTGGCCAAACAGGATTCGTGCGTAACCGGGAAGCTGAATTTAACGACCGCAATGTGCCTTCTGCTGAAATCATGAAGAACATTGATGAGCTCGCTTACATGGTGAAAATAACGGTAAGCAACCTTACGACGGAACAACTCTTTGGTGAATATCCGCTGAAAGACGGCAAACCCGCGAAAATTACTTCAGAAAGATTAGTACAATTGCTGGGGCACCTACAATACCACGTCGGGCAGATCAACTACCACCGACGTATGATAGATGCACCGGTCAGTTTGCCGGATGGCGTTGATTCACTTGAAAAAAGGGTTTGATGATGTGATACTGGTAATTGATAGCAGGTCATCAGATAGCGTGCCTTGCTATTCAACCGGTACTACTGCGTAAGCTTGCCTAAATCCTTGGGCCCAATCAGATGCTGTAAGCCATATATTGCTGCATTGCTCATAACAGAATATTTTCCGCATAATCAGCAATGCATTCAGTGACCAGAAGGATGCAGATGCAGTGCTATTGCTTCCTGATATATTCCAGTGCTTCATCTTCTCCCTTCAGAAAATTATTATAACTGTGGTGGATCAAAATATCAGGTAGCAGCGGCCCGTCGTGGCCGGGCCAGTTGTTCCAGAATTTGGTGGAATAGTAAACGGTAATTCTTGATATAGGTAATTCAAAACTCCTTACTTCACCAAAGTGATTGATGTTGGCGCCGGTAGGTTCACCCACAGCAATAGCATGGTTTTCCTTCACGAGTTCAACTGCATTCATCAATGCAGAAGAAAATGTTTTCCTGCCAATCAGCACATATAACTTCCCTTCCGCATTTAAATAACTACTACGGATGCTTCGCAGAAAAGGGTTTAATACGCTGGAATACCCACCACCATTGTACCGGAGATCAACAATCAGTTTTGATGGCCTGCGAAGTTCAATCTCCTTAAACAGTTGCCTGTTAAACGTTTCGAACGGAAGATGATCGTCCTCTGCACATTGTGTGTAATTAAAATATAGCGCATCGTAGGTTGTATCGAATTGATACCAGTAAAAATCATCACGCGAAAATGCCATGAGATTGTTTAACGGTTCCGCTTTTTGCAACATTCCTGCCTGATCAACCGGAACAGCGCCGATAATTACAGATATCGAATCACCTTGCAGCGTAAGCAGCCGGAAGTGTGCCTCTTTCTCCTGTTCAATAATACCAAGTCCTTTTAACAATTCCGGTTTGTTGCAATAGTAAGCTATCCAGAATTTAATGAATGATGCATTGTCCTTTTTCAATATCCCTGATAGCTTTGTTATTACTTCATCAACCGTATGATTGTCAATTGCCAATAGCCGGCACGAAAGATATCTGCTGTTCGCGCTGTCTGAAAGTATAATCGCCAGGCCTTCATCAAAGTAATCGAAACGCAATGGGAATACCTTTTCAAATCCGGGATCAATCCGTGTATGTTCATCAGCGATAAGGGCATTGATGCTGCACAGTCGCACAATGAATGTTTCCCTCGACAGTTCACTTGCATGACTTTTCAGATCATTGGTCAGACTGTCAAATACTTTTCTGCTGATATTGACAAACAGGTTTTTATGCCTTGCAATTAACTGATCGTGGAAATAGTCAATATCTGCCGTATAGTCCTGCTTAACAGAAGATGACTGAGCATATAGCACAGCATAGCTGAACATAACCTGAAAAAAGAGGGTAAAGATCATTTTTGTCATGCTATAGATTTAACTGGAATCTAATACGTTCACTGCCCTACTTTCAAGTGATAACTAATCTGATGAAAAGATAAATATCCTTCCGGAAAAGATTCCAATGTCATATTTCGGGAAATGAGTGAGCAATGTTTTTTGACGCGAGGAAGCTTTCCGTCGCATGGATCATCGGAGTCCGTCTATAGTTTGCATGGATAAGCCCGTTAAACTTTTTTTTCCTTCCAGTTACCGTTTTTCAGGTACCAGCCGCACATCAAAAAAGTTATGATCCAATAGACGGCTTCCGCAAGCCATATTGTCGGCAGGTTCCAATGAAACACCACGGCAGCCAGCATGGTATAGGTAACATAGAATGCAATGGCCACGGCTTCAATCAATAAAGATACACGGGTGGCGCCTGTACCACTCACTGCAAAAATGGTGAGTATGGAAAAGGAGAACAGCACTATGGCAACTGTCAGCGTACGCAAAGTTGGTATGCTGTCAAGTATTAACTCTCTTTCATTGGTGTAAACCGATAAGGTGGCAACAGGAAAAATATTAATGAGCAATCCGAAAAATATGGAAAAGCCAATGCTGATATAGGAAACTTTCCTGATCAGTGGAATAACATCGACAGCCCTGCCTTGCCCGATCAGGTTGCTGGTCATGGAATTAACCGTTGATGCCAGCGCCCAGACCGGAATTCCGTAAAAGGTGTAGAGGCCGCGTACCAGATTGGATATGGCTAAAGGATGTTCACCAAGGTGCTCAATGGCCAGGAAAAACAGCCACCATGATCCGACACTGATCACCTGCTGAAACATAAGCGGAGTTGAAAGCTTGAGCATATTGCCCATCAACTGCAGCTTTATTTTTGCAAACTGAAAAAGATGATAATCTACTCTGAATTTCTTCACCAGGAAATAGATCACGAATACTATGGTAACGCTGACTTCAGCAATGGATGAAGCAAGACCGGCCCCGCCAACGCCCATTTGCGGAAATCCAAAATTGCCAAATACAAGACAGTAGAGAAAAAACACATTTATCCCAACCATCGCCCCGGTAGTCCACACGGTTACGCGCGTATTTCCGATGCCGATAAAAAATGACATGAAACAGGAATTCAGCAATCCGAACAGGATACCGTAAGAACGGTAATGCAGAAAATAAGTGGCCTTCTGTAATATGATATCAGATTGAATAATGACGGACAGCATCTTTTGAGATAAGTAATGCATCAGCATAAATTCCAGTATCGCCAGTAACAATATCATCCTGAGCTGATGGTCGAGCACTTCACCAATCGCTGCATTGTTTCCCTCTCCTTTTCTCCTTGCTATCATCACCTGCATGCCGATATTCATGGCATAACCGATATTGAATAAAAGAAAATAATAGATGCCGCCAATGGCACTTCCTCCCATATCAGTTTCACCAATACGGCCAATAAAGGATGTATCTACGAGGTAAATAAAATTTTGACCCAGCGATCCAAGCATGATCGGCCAGGCAATGTGGAAGATATTACGGTAAGAGGAGTATGAATGCTTATCTGTCATACAAAGAGCGACAAGATAATTATACTGTAAGATGATTGTCGCTTCGCTGTATTTTTATGAAGATGCAAGCTGATACACTAACTGCAAAGCAGACCGTACCGATTATTCAAAAAAAAGGCCGTCTTCCGACAGCCTTTTAATTTTTGGGTGGATGATGGGGCTCGAACCCACGACCCTCAGCTCCACAAACTGATGCTCTAACCAACTGAGCTACAACCACCGTATAAGGCTGCAAATATAAATGAAATCGGTAAAGGTTCAGATTTTAGGCGTCAGATTGTTGGTCAAATGGTATGGATTGCACCTACCGTTAATTTCCCCGCCCTTTGTGCATTAACGTTTTTAATACTTCAGCAAATCTAACTGCCGTAAAGTTCTGACACTTTTTTCCAGTTCACTACATTCCAGATACCTGCCAGGTAGTCGGCACGTTTATTCTGGTACTTCAGGTAATAAGCATGTTCCCAGACATCAATGCCGAATATTGGTTTGCCCTTTTCTTTTACAATATCCATGAGCGTATTATCCTGATTCGGAGTAGTAACGATCGCTAACTTTCCGTCGCTGCCGGCAATCAGCCAAACCCATCCCGAACCAAAGACACCCATGCCTGCTTTGCTGAATTCCTCTTTAAATTTATCCATGGTTTCCCATTTGGCAACCATTGCATCTTTCAATTTACCGGTTGGCAGAGCATCAGACTTAGGGCCGATCACCTGCCAGAAGAAAGTGTGATTCCAGTGTCCGCCGCCCATGTTACGAATTGCAGACCTTGAACCATCGGGCAGTTTTTCAATTCCTGTCAGCAACGCTTCCAGCGATCTGCCCTTCAGCTCCGGTGCCTTTTCTATAGCAGCATTTAATTTGTCGACGTAACCCTGGTGATGTTTCGTGTAATGGATCTCCATCGTGCGGGCGTCAATGAACGGCTCAAGGGCATCATATGCATAAGGTAACGGGGCAAGCCTGAAAGCGCCATCATCAGCCGGTTGAAACGACTCATCTGCAAATAATGGAGTGGCGGAAGATAAATGCCAGTTGAGAGAGATCAAGCTCATAGTGCCCGCTGCGGCTAAAGCTCCCTTCCTGATAAATTCACGACGGGAATTTTTTGTTACGGTTTTCATGTTATTGGTTTTTGGTTTGTAATCGGAAAATGGACAAGTTTCGCAATGGCTAAATTGGGTAATTTTACGAAAGCAAAAATAATTGGTTGTTAACAAAAGAATACGTACGAGAAACAAATGGTGTACTGCATCCTGAAAATGAAACCTTATGGAATCTGTCGATAACGAGCTTGAAGTAATGATGCAGGTGGAGGGTATGACTTGTTCCAGTTGTGCCATGACGGTTACAAAATTCCTGCAGAAACGCGGCATGAAAGAAATATTTGTTGACTTCGCTTCCGGAGCCGTAAAATTCAGTGCCGACGCAACCTATAATGCCGAAGATATTTCAAGAGGCATCGAAGGCTTGGGCTATCACGTGCATAAGGCAGCCGGATCTGGTAGTATTTCCATACTACCGGATTGGCTGAAATCCCTGGAAACGAAATTCTATTGCGCCCTCGCCTTTACTTTCCCATTACTGCTGCACATGGTTTTGCCCTGGCCATTGCTGCACCAGCCTGTTGTACAACTGCTGTTGTGCATGCCGGTCATGTTGATTGGCTTCCTTCATTTCGGAAGAAGTGCATGGGGTTCCCTTCGCGAAGGTGTTCCCAATATGGATGTACTCATTTTTGTTGGCAGCACGGCTGCTTTCCTATATAGTGTCATCGGATTGTTTGTCTATCAGGATGCCAACTATTTATTCTTTGAAACTGCCGCATCTATCATAACACTGGTATTGCTGGGCAACCTCATAGAAAAACGATCTGTGCAAAGAACACGGTCAGCAGTAACCGAACTGGGCAAACTTCAGCCGCATAAAGCCAAACGCATTGACTTTTACGGAATCCAGGCTTTCGAGGTGATTTCCGAAGTTGACCTGCATGATATCAAAACTGATGACTACGTACTGATCAATTCAGGCGACAGGATTCCGGCCGATGGTAGCGTTGCATGGGGAGAAGGCTGGGTCGATGAAGCAATGATTACCGGTGAGAGCATTCCGGTACCCAAGCAACCCGGCGATGAACTTATCACAGGTACCGTACTCAGCGAAGGTTCTCTTAAGATGAAAGTGATGGCAGTCGGTAAGCAAACAGTGCTCGCCCGCATCATTGAGCTGGTAAACGATGCACAACGGAACAAGCCCCGCATTCAACGGCTCGCCGACCGGATCACCGCCATTTTCGTACCTGCAGTATTCATGATTTCCGTGGTAACATTTGTAACAGGTTATTTTCTTTTCCACCTTCCTTTTCAGCATAGCCTGATGAGCAGCATTGGCGTATTGGTGATTTCCTGTCCATGTGCCATGGGTCTCGCTACCCCAACAGCAGTAATGGTAGGCATTGGCCGGGCCGCAAAAAAAGGCATCCTGATAAAAGGCGCGCAGTCACTCGAAACGCTGGCAGGTATTCAAACAGTGGTGTTTGACAAAACCGGAACACTGACCACCGGGAAATTTAAAATCAACCGGATGCGGAGTCACGGCACAACAGAAGAAGAAGAATTAAAGAGCATTCTGCTGAGCGTGGAGAAATTTTCATCGCACCCCATCGCCATGAGCATAACCAAAGAATTGCAGCAGGCATCATTTTTCCCATTGTACAGGATAAGCGAAAAAAAAGGATTGTCTGTTTCAGGATACGATGAAGCGGGCAACTATTATGAAGCAGGATCTTACCAGGTTGCTGCCGGACTAACGAATGATGACAGCTTTAACGTATATGTGCTGAAGAACAATCAGCTGGCAGGCATGGTGGATATAAGGGATGAAGTACGGGAAGAAGCGAAAGCCGCATTGCAATACCTGAAGGAGAAAGGCATAAAATCAGTAATGCTCAGCGGTGACCGGCAGGCTGCCTGTAATGCCATTGCCGCACAGTTGGGAATTGATGAATTCCATGCTGAAAAAAACCCGGAACAAAAGCTGCAAATCATTCACGGCCTGATGAAGAATTCGGCCGTTGCCATGGTAGGTGATGGCATTAATGATGCACCTGCACTTACCGCTGCCAGCATTGGCATTTCGCTGAGTGGCGCAACGCAGATTGCCGTGGATGCAGCACAGATCATCCTGCTGCACAACGATCTGCGGCTGCTGCCCGAAGCATTCCGTATCAGCAGGCATACATTACTCACCATTCGACAGAATTTATTCTGGGCTTTCTGTTACAACATCATAGCTATCCCGATTGCCGCATTTGGCTGGCTGCGTCCTGTTGTGGGTGCCGCCTCCATGGCTTTCTCCGATGTAATGGTAATCGGTAACTCACTCCGCTTGCGCGCAAAAAAATTATCTTAGTGCCGATGCGGAAAAAAATTTTATTTATCACCAGGTGGTATCCCAACAGGGTCGATAAACTCGATGGAAATTTTATTGAGAATCATGCACGTGCCGTGGCCATCTATGCCGACCTTGCCGTATTATATGTCGGCGCTGATCCGGCTATGAGTGACAAATCATACGCATCTGAAGTATCCACCGAACATGGATACAAGGTTATCCGTGTATGGTATCGGAATAATGATGTCTCAACTAAAATCAACGGCCGTATCATCAAGTTCTTCCGTTATATAAGAGCCACTCGTATCGGTTGGTTGAAAACACGAAAAATGTTTGGCCTGCCCGATGTCAATCATGTGCATATTTTCACACGCCCTGTATTGCTGGCATTTTACCTTCGCTTTAAATATGGTATCCCATTCCTGATCACCGAACACTCCAGTCATTTTGTGCATGACCTGCCTGTGTTGCTTCCTCCGATGAAATGGTTTGCTCAGTATGCCGCCCGGCAGGCAACGATTATTACGGCCGTCTCCAATACGCTGAAAGAAGCCATGATTGCCTTTGGCCTTCATGGTAATTACAGGATTATTCCCAATGTTGTTTTTGTACACGAAGCCACTCCGGTAAGTCATGCGCCATCAGATCTGATAAGCATCATAGCCATTGGAGGGCTTACCGACGGCCGGAAAAACATCAACGGGCTGATCCACACCTTTGCCGGCATACATGAAAAGATGCCGAAGGCCCGGCTGAATATCGTCCGGCCTGTGACTGATCAGTCATTGTATGACGCCGCGATAGCATCCGGATTGCTCAACAAAAAAATTTTCTTTCATGATTATCTTTCCAACAGCGAGGTATATGCCTTGCTGAATGAGTGTGCCTTCCTGGTGGTGAACAGCATATCTGAAACATTTTCGATGGCTGCAGCGGAAGCGCTCGCCTGTGGCAAGCCGGTGGTTACTACCCGTTGTGGCGGACCGGAGGAATTCATCACCGAAGAAACCGGTATGCTGATTGACATCAATGCCCCGGAACAACTGTCGGCAGCCATGCTAAAAATGTATGGGGCATACACCAACTATGATCCTGCTAAATTAAAGCAGTATGCTGCTGCGCATTTTTCGGCGGAAGTGGTGGGCGCCAATCTGATACAACTTTATGATCATGTCATAGCTCAGGCGCGCCAGTGAGAGAGGTCCCGCCCAAGCAACTCCTCCAAAGCGTTAATCTCTTCTTTCATTTTTGAGCTGATCAGTTTGCGTAATGCAGGATTCATTGATGGTCGTTTTAATTCCTTGCTGTTAATCTTCCACAGCCAGTACATAAGCCGGTCACGGCGCACCGACTGATGCGGGAATAACCATTTGCCCGCCCTCCTTAATATTCGTGGTGTATGTACTGTCAGCCGTTTCAACAGGTTGCTTCGTGTCGTCTTGTTCCTGTTGAATTGCGTGAAAGTGGCCGGCATGATCTCCTCCACTTCAATGAACTGAAGAAGTCCGGCATACGTCCTTTTAGTATCCGCCACAAGATCATCAAACAGGATAACCTTTACCTTCTCCTTCCCAAATATCTCCAGGTAACGCTGCACCTGAGTGGCATAGGCTGCAACATCATAATAGTATAATCCTTCTACCGGACATTTGATAGAGGCCGAGATCCTCAATCCCTGCTTGCGGTCCGGTATGGCATGCAACGCCTCTTCAAAATCGGCAATAATCTCATTATCATTAAAAACATGATTGCTGTGGAGTGCATACATCATATCTGCCGGATTCCGCAAAAGGATAATAATCTTTGCATCAGGGTTGAATCGAAAAATATGCTGCGCCGCATCACTGGAAAAGAGATTCCAGACAGAAACTTCGCCGATGGCTTGCTCATTTTTATAATCCCTGTAATAAGCGAGAAACTGTTGCTCATCCAGCAATGGATACCTGAAATGAAGATCAGTACAAAAGAAATTCAGTTCCTTAATGCGCGGCAGGTAAACCTGCGGATGTTGCTTTAGATATTCATACAGCGAGGTAGTTCCGCTCTTCGGCGCACCGACTATAAAAAATCCTGGCTTCACTCCGGCGTTCATCGTATTCGAAACAATGTTGAATTGATTCCGGTTTTACGAAATACGGCGATGGACATGGCGATATTCAACACTATATTATTCACCGCCGCCGCGATGGCAGCACCCTCCTTTCCCCATACTGGAACAAGCAGGAAACATAACAGTGTGGTTAACAATGCACACAACAGCAGCAGTTGAATAGCTGTTTTCTGATGGCCTGTCATGGTTAACAGGTAACCGACTGATCCGGTGGCAAAGTTTACAACCTGTGAAATGGTTAGCAAGACTAACACCAGGCTGCCATCGCCAAACTCATCTCCAAAGAGACTGAGAAAAAATACGGGGAAAAACAGGAAACAAAAAATCAATGGAAGGGAAAACAACAAGCCAAACCACAAGCTCCTTGTCATCACCGATTGCAACTCTGCCTTCTTCCCTTCAGCAAACAGCTTTGAAATTAACGGCGCCATCACCACATTCAACGCAAAGAGCATATATCCTTCCAGGTCGGAGAGCCTAGCGGCAATGGCATAAACGCCCGCTTCCGAAGCACCGCGGAATGATCCTAATATCAACAGTTGCACTTGTGAGAGGTAATAATAAATTCCATTGACCATAAACAGTGACAATGCAATCCTGTTCCAATTTGCTTTGTCAAATAAAGGTGTGGCAGTTGAAACGGCCTGCAGTACTTTCCGCCTCACGAAATATTCACCCGCAAGCAGCGCGACCAATATACTCGCTACACTCATTACAATCAGGACAAATGCATTGATGTATTCACTGAAAAATAAAAACCCGGTTCCTATCAATATCAGCAATAATACGGGTCTCAATAACTTATCAGGAAACTGGCTGAGTGTGTTAAACTGAAAACTCCGCAGCCAGGAAAACCTGAGATTGAGCATGGCTGTTAAAGGCAATGCAGTAAGTGCCAGCCAGAGGCCCGTGCGCAGCATTTCATCACCGGGCTGATGAAGAAAATAAGACAGCAAAAAAAACAGGATGGAAACAACTGTTGACACAATGATTATCCTGCGCGTGGCATATTGAAAGTAGCCGCGTATCAGTTCACTTTTTCCCTGAACACGATAGGCTGGTAATTCTTTCAGGGCAAGCTGCTCAAAGCCCATGCAACTGAAGACCGCCAACAGGTTCACCCATGAAAAACCATAGCTGAATATGCCATAGGCCGCTGCACCCAGCATATTGGTGATGAGCAGGCTGAGCAGTAAAGAAGCGATCAGAGAAGCAGCTTGCAGGCTGAAGACGAGCAATAGTTCCCGCGCATGACGGCCGGTTAACCATTCACGTACATTTTTAACAGAAACAGATTTCAGAATAGAATCCATTCAGCGTTGTGAAGGATTATTTTTTGAAGGAGGCAAAATAGTCAATATTACATTCAGGCAACGGCTGATTTGCCTCCATCCGGTCGGACACAGCGATTACCTTACCAGGGTTACATTGCCGCTTTTATTCACTACTGTACCGTCGGTAAGCTTGCCATGCAGCTGCCAGACATAAACACCGGTTTCCTGTTTCTTTCCATTGTAAGTACCATCCCAGCCATCCTGTTGGTTATTGCTTTTAAACAGCTGCTCACCCCATCGGTTATAAATGGTGAATTCCACTGAAACAACTCCACTGCCAAGTACACGCAGCACATCATTTTTTCCATCGCCATTCGGCGAAAACGCTGTTGGTAGTTCCATCGCCGGCGGGATGAAGATATTGCAGCTGTCATCCACTGTAATCATCACGGTGTCAGCTCCTGCAAGACAATCATTATTGTCCGTTACTGTAACAATGTAAACAATGCTGGTATCCGGAAAACACAATGGCTGACTGCATGCCGTACAACTTAAAAAATCACCGGGCATCCAGGTGATGCCGGCAAGTTGATTTACTACGAGCAATACCGCTTCACCCAGGCAAACAGTGGTGTCATTACTCGCTATCACCGGGCCGGTGAATGGCCATACTGTAATATGAATCGAATCATATTGCGGGCAATTAAACTGATCGGTTGCAGATAACTGATAGGTGATGGAAGCATCCGGTGTACTTACAGGAGCGGCAATCGAAGCATCAGACAATCCTGATGCAGGAGACCATTGATAAGAGACAGCACCTTCTGCATATAACTGAACCGGCTCACCAAAACATACTGTTGTATCATCCGGCACCATCATGTCTATCGGAGGGTGGATAATCACGGTAACGGTGTCCGTTGCCACGCATCCTCCGGGGCCATTTGCTGTTACTGTATAGGTTGTTGTCGCATCCGGCATGGCAAACGGATTGTCGCAGGTAAAACAACTGAGGCTGTTGGTGGGCGTCCAGTAGTAGCTTGTTGCACCGGTGCCCGTTAACAATACTGAATCGCCATAGCAAACCGCTCCGCCTGTTCCCGCATCAATCGACAGCGCGCACTCACATTTCATGACAGTGATGTCATCGATGCCAAAATCATTGCCTGTACCGTTATTGTTACCATTCACGAGACACATAGTAACGGAGGTATTCAATCCAGAGGTCCATGTCTGCGAAAAATTAATCCACTGATTAATACTTGCGGGCGCACTCGTAGGACCAAAAAAAGGAAAGCCGTTCAAGGTTACCTGTAAAGAAGCAGGACTTTGGGCAACCAACGAAGTAAGCCAGTAACTTATCCTGTAAAATGAGTTGGGATCTACCGGAATCGTCTGGCACCATGTAGATGAAGCAGCGGTGGTGGCACCGTTGACTATCAGAAAATTCCCTGTTCCGGTAGTGTGATCTGCACCGGTAAAAGCCGACTGATAAACTGAAGGGTCAGTATCTACGGTATAACGTCCCTCCGTGAAAAGACAACCCGGCGTGGAACAATAATTATGATCAGAAATAAACCCTGTATTACCCGCGCTGAAATCACCGTTTACGACAATACTTTCCGTGGAGAGTTCAAGGCCGATCGGACATTGGGCATCAGCCACCGGCGACAAAAACTGTCCGGCAACAAATACAATTCCGCAGAGTAATTGCCTCAACATCCTGGTCATTACCGGCGAAGTTACTGAAATGAATGTATTTTGCCTTTACGGCCATCAGGATTATTAACCTCATTCCTTCCATTCCCATTGTATGTATAGTTTCTCTCCCGAAAACGACATCGAACTTAACATCGCCGCGCCCATATAATGGCAGTTTACATATGCTGCAACAATGCTTAGTTGCCAGGCTGTAAATATCAATTTCAGGTCGCTTATAAATATTTATATTTGACTTAAGTGATTTATGTTTAAACATGTTTTCACGTAACATCCGCCGCAACGTACCATTCCAGATAATTTGCTGGACAATAGCCGCATGGCTCTATATGGTATTCCGCGTTGTTGGCCTTGCCGATTATGAACGTATCCGTGTTATTGAACCCATCCGTTATCATGTTGTTTTCCTGCAGAGCACTGCAGCAGGAATCATCATCGGCCTGGTATTGGGCGTACTCGATATCTTCCTTTCACACAGCAGCCTTCGTAAACGGTCGTTTGGCTTCCTGGTGATGACAAAAGGATTTATCTATATCGGGAGCATCATTGTCATTGTTTCCATTATTCATTTCTTCACGGGACTGATTGATCAGCTTAGCATAAGAGAGGAACTCATGAAGCTGAGGGATTTTTACCGGCAGGGCTTTCTCATTTCCATTCTTATATATGCGCTCTTCATATCCTTCCTGATCAGTTTCATCAAACAGGTGAATCAAAAGTTCGGGCCGGGCATCCTGCTGCCGATGTTGCTTGGAAAATACTTTAAGCCGAAGCAGGAAAACAGGATCTTTCTTTTCCTCGACCTGCGTTCATCTACCACTTATGCTGAAAAAATAGGACATGTGCTTTTCAGCGAACTGATACAGGATTGTTTCTATGACCTTGCCACGCAGGTGGAGGCCTATCGCGCGGAAATAGTACAATATGCAGGCGATGAGGCAATACTTACCTGGAAACTAAAAAACGGCCTTCAGAATAATAACTGCCTGCGCATCACCTTTGCCTTTAATGAACAGCTGCAATCGAGATCCGAACACTACCTTGAGAAGTATGGCATAGTCCCGGAATTCAAAGGCGGAGCAAATGCAGGACTGGTTATGGTGGCTGAAATAGGTGAAATCAAAAAAGAGATCACTTATCATGGTGATGTGCTGAATACCGCAGCACGCATTCAGGGGCTCTGTAATCAATATCAAAAAAACCTGCTTATATCCGAACAACTGCGAAATCAGCTGCCGCCCGCTCCCGATCTTGCAGTACAGCTTATTGGATCGCTTGAACTCAAAGGAAAAAAAGAACCGGTGAGCATTTATAGTGTTACTGAAGGCTTTGATGGTTAACACTTCCCTGTTACAGGTATGTTATCTTACAGATTGCTCATCCTGCCAATCATATTCTCCGCTATATTCTGCAAATTCACGCCATAAAAAATTATCCGGATGAAAGTAATCAAGTGGACATTGCTGATACTGATGCTATTAATTGTGCTTATTACGATTGGCGGATATCTCTATCTCCGCTCTACCGGGCCAATCTATAATGGAACCGTAAAATTGATTGGCCTGAACAAAAGCGTCAGTGTAAAATATGATGACTATGGCATCCCGCATATTTATGCCGGCAGCGAAGCAGATGCCTTCTTTGCGCTTGGCTATGTGCATGCACAGGACAGATTATTTCAGATGGAACTGCTGCGCAGAGTTGGTGCAGGAAGACTCTCAGAAATATTCGGAGCAGACATGGTGGAAGCAGATCGACTCTTCCGGACACTGGGCATCGCCGAAATGGCCAAACAATCCACCGCCCTGTATCTGAGCGCCGACACAGCGGCCTATCAGCAAAATGCAATGGCTTACCTGAGCGGCATCAATCAGTATATTGCGCATGGCAAAACGCCGGTTGAGTTTCAATTAATGGGCATCAAAAAACAGCCATTTACTCCTGAAGATATCTACTGCATCATCGGCTACATGTCATTTAATTTCGCAGAAGCACTTCGCTCCGATCCTGTATTTGAAAAAATAAAAGAACAGTTTGGCACTGCCTATCTCAGCGATATTGCAAAAGAATACCAGCAGGGCACCACAAAAATTCCGGTACACGTCGCGGATGCTGCCTTAACCCAAATATCAAAAACAGTTACCGCTATCCTCAACGGGATTCCTGTTGCGCCGTGGATTGGAAGCAATGGCTGGGTGCTGAGCCCTGCAAGGTCGGCTTCCGGTAAAGTATTATTCGCAAATGATACACATATCGGCTATTCACAGCCTTCCGTCTGGTATGAAGCACATTTGGAAGCGCCGGGTTATAGCTTCTACGGTAATTTTCTAGCCGGCGTGCCATTTGGCGTTGTCGGCCATTCACGTTTTGCCGCATGGGGACTCACCATGTTTGAAAATGACGATATGGATATCTTCAGGGAGAAAGTCAATCCAGGCGACTCCACACAGTTTTGGTTTATGGATCATTGGGAAACTGCCACGTCGAGGGAAGAAACGATCATCGTGAAAGGCGCTGAACCTGTACATTTCAGGATAATCGAAACAAGACACGGCCCGGTATTCAACAATGCATGGGAAGGGCTGCATGAAATCAAAGACCGTTTATCACTGCGCTGGACGTTTACTAAGTTTCCATCTAAGACCCTGCAGGCAACTTATTTGTTCAGCAAAGCAAAAAAGATGGCTGATTTCAAAGAAGCCGTTTCATGGGTGCATGCGCCGGGCCTTAATGTGATGTATGGCGATGCGGACGGAAATATCGCCTGGTGGACAGCCGCCAAAATTACCCGGTACCCGGAAGGCGTTGATGCAAAAGTATTTCTCGATGGCAGCAGCGGATTGAATGAAGCGGATTACTATCCGTTCAGCGATAACCCACATTCCGAAAACCCTCCTTCCGGATTTGTCTATTCCTGTAATAATCAGCCTGACACGCTCAATGGCATATTTCTCTCAGGTTACTTCTATCCTGAAGACAGGGCGAAACGGCTGAATACACTCTTGAATGCAAAATCAGTCTGGTCGCTGGAAGAAATGAAAAGTGTGCAGACAGATGTCACCTCATCTACAAAACCCATCGTCGCTAAGGAATTTGCCGCTGTCATCAGGTCGGCAAAAAAATACGCAGATGGATCGGTACAAGCCGCTGCACTCAATGCACTGGCAGCATGGGATGGCCGGCATGAACTGAACGACATCGCGCCTTCAATCTATTATACTATGATGGCGTACCTCTTATTCAATACCATGGCTGATGAATTGGGCCAGGCAGACTTCGATGTTTTCAGCAGTACATGGTGTATGCGTGCCACTACCAATGTTTTACCCTTAAATGCGGATTCACCATGGTGGGACAATGTGCATACCGGCGGCAGTAAAGAAACACGCAGCGAAATTTTTCAGCTTGCATTTGACAGCGCTGTGTTAAAATTAGAAGGTGAGCTCGGAAAGGATGTTTCAGAGTGGACCTGGAACCGTGTACACACCATTCAGCAGGCGCATCCTTTTGGGAAAAAAACACCAATGGATTTATTTTTTAATGTTGGTCCCGCGCCGGTAAAAGGCGGTATGGAAGTCATTAATAACACCGGCTTCGACTTAAAGCGATCCGGAAAATTTGAATCAACCTACGGGCCGGCCATGCGCATCCTGATTGACTTCAATGATGTGGATCATTCCCTAAGCGTCATTCCCTCCGGGCAATCCGGCAATCCGGTCAGCCCGCATTATGGCGATCAGTTCGGGCTCTATAATACAGGTAAATACAGGCCGCAAATGATGAATGCAAAAGAAATTGAAGCAACAAAAAAGGGAGAACTGATGCTGATTCCTGCACAGGAATGAACAAGCACCGATGATTCAATTGCCGGCAGCCATGCACAATGAGTATCAGCTTTTAACCATGTATTAAGTATCATTACATCGTCAATCTCCTTTCCGTGCCGCACTTGTTTGAATTCGAAGATCTGCCCTGGTTTCCACAGGTTATAAGGGAAGGAATGATGGATTTTTTACGGCATGGCATTTCATGGACTGACTTTTATGAGCCGGTTGCTCCGCTGATTAAAGAGACCTTGTCCAATCAGCAAACGAATCAACTCACCGAGCTTTGCGCCGGAGGTGGCGGCGGAGTGCTTAAAATGATTGAGTACCTCAATGCCATAGATTGTCACCCGCAGATTGTGCTCAGTGATTTGTATCCTAATATCGCCACCTACGCAAAACTAAAACAATTGACCGGCGGGAAAATAGATTTCATCAGCAAACCGGTGAATGCCCTGCGTGTTTCTCCTGCCCTGAAAGGTATGCGCCTTCTGTTCTCCTCTTTCCACCATTTCAGCCCCGAGCAAGCCACGCAAATATTGAATGATGCAGTAAGAAACAAAGTTGCAATCGGAATATTTGACGCTGGCAACAAAGGTCTCTTCACAATAGTATTTGGTGTTCTGCTTATTCAACCAATCGCATTCCTCCTGCTCACACCATTCTTTAAGCCTTTCCGTTGGAACAGGCTGTTGTTTACGTATCTCCTGCCGCTGATTCCACTGTGTACTTTATGGGATGGTGCAGTATCAGTAACCAGGTTTTATACCGTCGCTGATTTGCAGCGCCTCACCAGTCAAATTCCAAGCAATGGTTACATTTGGAAAGCAGGCCAGGTAAAAAACAGGTGGGGACTTAAAGTAAATTATGTTATAGGTCAGCCTTCCGTCAATCAAAAATAAATCATACATGACAGCAGCAGCTATGATTGAATCATTACCTCAAAGGTTTAGACCGGGCAGTGGTGCAGGCCTTGATCTCATTTATCATTTTAAGATCGCCGGCGATCGCGGTGGTGAGTTCACCGTCCAAGTCAGGGATGGAGTTTGCTCAGTGGAGAAAGGACTCAACGGTAACCCAAAATGCGAAATATCCGCGAGCGATACCGATTATGAAGATGTGGAATTGGGACGTACCAATGCGCAAATGGCCGTGCTGTTCGGAAAAATAAAAGTCAGCAACATTCCATCCATGCTCAAATTTGTAGAAATGTTTGAACGGGTAACTGAATAGATTACGATAACCAATACATTATCACAATGAAGCTTTTTAAGGAGAAGGAATTTTTTGAAGATTACGCACGGGCCATCAGATGCGAATGGCTTGAAACCAATGGATTGGGAGGCTACGCCAGCTCAACATTGACCGGATGCAATACGCGGCGATATCACGGATTGCTCACAGCCGCGGTCACGCCGCCAGCGGAACGCATGCTCTTATTAAGCAAACTGGACGAAACGATTGTGTCAGGTGGCCTCCGTTTTGAACTTGGATGCAACAACTATGGAGATGTTATCTCACCGGAAGGTTACCGCTATCTAACTTCCTTTACAAAAAATCTGTACCCCGAATTTTTATACGATACCGGTGATGTTCAGCTTAAAAAGCGCATCATCATGCCGCATGGCGAAAACACAACGCTGATTGAATATGAAGTCATAAAAACCGGATCTCCTATTAAACTTGAACTGACTCCGCTGATAGCGGCGAGAAATTATCATTCGCTCAGATCGGAGATCAACGTACCCGAACAGGCGACAGCATTCTCATCGGGCACGCTTTCACAACGTATGGATGATATAGACCAGGAAGTGTTTATTCATATTGATAATGCTGTTTTCCGCCATGCTCCGGCATGGTACAGGAATTTTGAATACACAGAAGAAAAAGAACGCGGACTCGATTGCCATGAAGATCTTTTTTCTCCCGGAACACTCAGTGTTCAGCTGGAACAGGGGCATAAAATTATTGTCATCATCAGTTCGAAACGCCCGGCAGACTATAATGCAGCAGGAATACTCGAAGCTGAAATTAAAAGACGCGCTACAATCGCTGCACCCGGACAAAAGCAGGAGGTAATCCGGCAACTGCTGCTCGCCGCTGATCAGTTTATTGTGCAGAAAGATGCTGACCTGAAGACTGTCATCGCCGGCTATCATTGGTTTGCTGACTGGTGCAGGGATACCATGATTGCACTTCCGGGCTTATGCCTTGTCACGAAACGATTGGAAGATGCAGAAAAAATACTGCTTGCCTTTGCACGCTATGTGAACAATGGTATGTTGCCAAACCGTTTCCCCGACCAGGCCGGCCAGGAACCGGAATACAATAATGCCGATGGTACACTATGGTATTTTATTGCGGTCAAGAGATATCTCGATGCCGGCGGCAACAAAAAATTTATCTGGAAAAACATCCTGCCGGTACTAAGCGATATCATCCACTGGCACTATAGCGGCACACGTTATGGCATTCATGTAACAGATGATCAATTGCTATCGGCCGGTGAAGATGGAATACAATTAACCTGGATGGATGCAAAGGCCGGTGACTGGGTGGTCACACCAAGACAGGGCAAAGCTGTGGAGATCAATGCACTTTGGTATAATGCGCTGCGCATCTATGCAAAACTGCTGAAGCAAAGCGGTGCACGGGCAGAAGCAAAAATTTTTCGCGCGAAAGCAAAAATTACAAAGAAGAATTTTCTGGCTGCTTTCTCCAACACCTCACAACAACACCTCAATGATGTCGTAAACGGGCAGGCAACGGATTCCTCTCTTCGCCCTAATCAATTGTTCGCCCTTGCACTATGTTACCCGCTGATCAAAAAAGAAAAGGCAAAAAAAATTCTGGAAGTGGTGCAGGCAAAACTGCTCACCCGTTACGGACTGCGCAGCCTCTCTCCCGATGATGTTCATTATGCCGGAAGATACGAAGGCGATGTGCTGCAACGCGACGGGGCCTATCACCAGGGCACTGTTTGGAGCTGGCTGACCGGAATATACATTGATGCGCTTTTTAACTGCTACGGTAAAGATGCAAAGCCGGCCGCGCAGCAGGCAATCAATCAGCTCGTCGAACAGCTTAATGAAGCAGGAATTGGTTCCGTTTCAGAAATATTTGATGGCGACGAACCTCATACGCTCCGTGGCTGTATTGCACAGGCCTGGAGTGTTGCCGAATTACTCCGGGTAATATTCGAATACGAACTTTTCGCTTTTCCTGATGCATGACCGGCTCGCGAAGGTTTAAAAGGATGGCATCTTAATATCACCTCGCTTATATTTATGGAGGATAGTTGATAAACCGGTTACACCATAAAATTCCTGTGGCCGCCAAACAGTTAACAGGTGATGTTCGGGGGCATTCCAAAAACGTTTGAAAGTCTGCATGAAATGCCCCTTTATTTTGGTAGCTTTATTTTTCAACAGCTGCCCTCGTTTCAGCCATGAAGCATCTCCTTTTTCTTACGTGTGGTATTAGCGTTGCTTTAACGTTATCTGCGCAACAAGCCGATAACTGGTATTTCGGCGTACACGCAGGTCTGAATTTCACTGACACAGTACCCATTGTACTGACGGATGGCAGCATTTATACACCGGAAGGTTGTTCTTCCATCTCCGATTCCGCAGGCTCATTGCTTTTCTATACCGATGGCATCACCGTTTGGAATAAGCTGCATGCCGTCATGCCGAATGGCAACGGATTATTTGGTGGTAGTTCTTGTACGCAAGCCGCCCTGGTTGCTGCACAACCCGGAAGCAATACACTGTATTATGTCTTTACACTGGACGAGATCGGCGGTCCGCTTGGCTTTCGCTACTCCATAGTAGACATGAGCCTTTCCAATGGTTTGGGCGATGTGACTGAAAAAAATATTTTGCTTCAGGAGGCAGTCACCGAGAAATTAACTGCTGTCAGCAGTGTTGATGGCTCAGAAACATGGATCGTTGTGCATGGCTGGGGAACAAATGCCTTCTTTGCATACAAGCTCACCGCTTCGGGAATAAACACCACGCCTGTTGTCAGCAATGCAGGTATTATTCACACTACAGCGCAGATTCAAAATACATACGGGCAGATGAAGTTTTCCGGCTGTGGAGGAAGACTTGCCGTTGCAGCCGGTTATCTTGATACGGTGGAAGTTTTTGATTTCGGTGTTGCGGGCGGCTTTGTTTCGAATCCGGTCACAATTCCGGTATATGCACATGTTTATGGCGTGGAATTTTCACCGGACAACAGTAAACTCTATGTAACATGTTATGACCCTGAAGGAACACTGCTGCAATTTGACCTGTTGCAGGCCAATCAAACTGCCATCATTAATTCAAAGGTGACACTGAACTCAACCGAAGATTTATATGCACTGCAACTCGCGCCAGATGGAAAAATATATGTGGTTAAATCTTATGGCGCTATGCTCGGGGTCATTAACTATCCTGATGTTGCAGGAAGCGGCTGCGACTTTGTATTAAATGGAATCAACCTTGATCCGGATTATCTTGGTGCATCAGCTGCACTGGGATTACCCAACTTTGTTCAGTCTGATTTCGACAGTTATCAAAAAGGCTGTTCATTGCCAACATCATCTGTGCAATCAGTCCCAGATAACACACTTTTGATATTCCCTACGCCGGCTTCCGACTATCTTTATTTTAATCGGGAAGTTTTTGGCAATGACTTATTTAACATCTTTATTACTGACATGAGCGGTAATATTATAGCTGAGGAAAAAGCAGATCTTACCGCAGCAAACGCACGCATTAGTATTGCATCACTTGACGCAGGTATTTATTTTCTACAGGCAGTTAACAGCAGGAAACAATTCAATCAAAAAATAGTGATTGCCCGTGCTCATTGAAGCAGGATCTTTCGCATATTAGTACCGGCCTGATTGCCCTTCCCATATTGAATGCTGGCTGATGATGTCAGCTTCGGCCATTTGAAGCAGATTGATTTAATGTCAGCCTCAGCATAGTCACACTCCGATGGTCTTTTACCCAATAAAAAAGCCACCCGTGGAGAGTGGCTTTTTTAAGATCAGGTACTTTCAATTACTCCTTCACCAGCTTTATCGCATGTTCCGTTCCGTTGATCATCACACGGATGATATAGAGTCCCGGACTTAATGGTGCAAGGTTTAGCTCATAGATAAAAACTCCATTGTCAGCCAGCAACCGTTCTGACTGCAGATTTCTGCCTAAAGCATCAAATACGGTCATCACGGCTTCGCCTGCCTCATTATTCGTAAACTGAAGTGTAGTGCTGCCAGACGCAGGATTCGGATACAGGCTCAATAAACCTGATTCATTCAACGATTCACCTTCCTTCAGCGCTGCTGTGGTGAAGGTAGTGATAGCGGAATATGCACTTGTCGCCTTTTCACTCAGTGTATCCACCACATGCGCCACCATCCATTCATACATGGTTGAGGCAGTCAGCCCGGTAAGGTTATAAGCTGAATTATTCGTACCCGTTTTTATTTTACTCCAGGTACCGGAACCCACAACACGATAATAGATACTGTCGTAATCCACGCAAACCAGCGTATCCCAGTTCAACGTCGCTTTGGCTGACTTGATGTTGCTTGTTGATAGATTGGTTGGAACAGGTACCAGTGTAGTGGTTACACTGGTTCCTTTGCCCTGTCCTGTTGCGCCATCTCCGTAAACCGTAGCGTAATAATTGCCGGGAGGCAGTGAACTGATGGTAAACGGCGTTGAGTTCTTCACATTCAGCGGATCACCATATTTCTTGCCAAACCGGAACAGTTGAACCGTGTATGGCTTTTCACTCTTAGTACACTTATAGGTCAGCGAGCTGCTGGCACAATCAGACCCTGTCACCGATGACTGTAAAGTGATCTTTGCCTTCTCCTTTTGCGTAAAAGTCGGAGTCAGGTTATAACCTGTCGCTTCCGTAGAATAATACATTACTACCTGTACATAGTAGTATTGTTTGGCAAGCGCGGTTAAATTGGCATTAATAGTGCCGCTGCTGTTGTAAGTACTGAAAATCGGTGAAGCGGCCGTATCAGCATATATTTTCAGGTAAACGTATGGGCTACCACAGCAAAGCCTTGGTTCCCATTTTAAGGTAACGGTAAGATCACCTTTACCGGTATAGTTAATCTTCCACCAGTCTCTCACGTCTCTTGCGCCGCCATTATATCTGAATCCGACATGGCCTGGCGTTTCAAGATTGGAACCCAGTGTTGCGGCATTCTTGGCAAGATCATTATCAAGGCCATCATTCGCATTGGTATAGGTTGCCAATGAATTGGTTAATGTATATGGAATAAAGCCACTGCTATAATACGGATATACTTTGACAAAATATGTTCCCGCAGCAAGTCCGTCGGTTGAGTGGGAGGCTGTTCCGCTGGTGAATGATGATTTTAATAGCGTGGTTGCGTCATTGTCGTACAATTGATAGTAAATATACTGCCCGTTATTCGAGGTGATGGTGATAGAGATCTGTCCATCTTCGGTAGTAATAATTTTATACCAGTCCGAACTATCTGCAACTCCATCATAATAATAGCCGGAATGGCCGGTTACTGTACCACCTACCGCAAAAGATGTTGCCTGCGACTTCCCGTTATTAGGCTCAGGATCGTTGGCAACAGGAGCAACAATGAGTGTATCCTCTATGGTATATGGAACAAAGCCATTAGCATAGAAAGGATGAATATTAATATAGTATGTGCCGGCCGCTAATCCATCAACTGTATAAGATTTAGTACCGCTGGTATAATCGGATTTCAGTAGCGTGGTACCGTTTTTGTCATACAGCTTGAAATAAATATATTGCCCGTTTTGAGAAGCCATAGTCAACTTCAGGGCACCATCCAGGTCGGTGGTAACCTTAAACCAATCCGAACTGTCAGCGACATGGTTATAGTAATAACCCACTTGCCCGGTCTTTGATCCGTTTAGCGGAAGATTCTTTGACTGGCTTTTTGAGTTGTTGGGTTCTACATCATTTGCCACTACAGGATCCGTAAATGTTGAAGACATGGTATACGGTGTAAACCCACCGGCATAAAAAGGATACACATATACGTAATAGGTACCTGCTGCAAGTCCATCAACAAAATAGGTTTTTGTGCCACTCGTGTAATCAGACTTCAGCAAAGTAGTTCCATCGCCGTCATAAAGCTTCCAGTAGAGATACTGTCCGTTGTCAGAAATCATTTGCAGGTCAAGTTTTCCATTGCCCGTGGTAGTTACACTCCACCAATCAGCCACATCAGATACCCCGTTATAGTAGTAACCGATATGTCCGGTAACCGAACCATTCAGCGCGAAAACATCGGCTTGGGTATATGCATCATTGGGTTCTGCATCATTAGCGATTGCTATGGTATTTAACACATTGGATATGGTATAGGCTGGTAATTGACCTGCGTTAAATGCATAGATATAAATGTAATAGGTGCCGGGCGCAAGTCCATCCTGCGAGTAGGTCTTGGTTCCGCTGGTATAATCACTTTTCAGTAAAGTGGTGCCATCATTATCATAAAGTTTAAAATAACAGTAGAGCCCATTACTAACGGCTAACGTAACATCCAGTTTGCCATCTGAAGTGGTGGTAACTTTCCACCAGTCCACATCATTAGCAATATCTATTGCGCCCGTATTGCTTGAATTTAAAGTGAGTTTATCTGCGTCATTTCTGACATCATTGGGCTCTGATTCGACTGCATAAAGCCAACCGGTAGAGAGCAGCAATAAAGCGATGATTGTGTTTAGGATTTTTGTCATAACAAGTAATTTTGAGGTGAATAATTGGTAAAGAAATTTGATGTTGTAAGATATGTTTTGATCATTATCGTAATGTCATCCAACAACCAGTCAAGCCTGGCTGTTGGATGATACTGTTTGGTTACATTCTATTGTTTAATGAGTTTGATGGATTCTTCGCTCTCCTTAATCCGTAATGTTAACAGGTAGAGGCCCTGGCTCAACCCAGAGAGATCCATTTCATAACTGGATAGGCCACTGTTTACCTGCAATTGCTCTGACAGCACTATTCTGCCTAATCCGTCAACTACCTTAATCAGTGCTTCACCGGATTCTTTATTTTCGAATTGCAGCGTGGTGATATTTGCAGCAGGATTAGGATACAAACTTAAGGTACCAGTTTCATTCAGCAATGCTTCACCTTCCTTCAGGGCTGCTGTGGTAAATGTGGCAATTCCGGAATAGGCACTCGTCGCTTTTTCATTCAGCGTGTCTACAACGTGTGCCACTTTCCATTCATACATTGTTGATGCCGTCAGTCCGGTCAGATTATATGCTGAATTGTTCGTGCCCGTTTTTATCTTATTCCACGTACCCGAACCCACCACACGGTAATAAATGCTGTCATAATCTACACAAACCAGGGTATCCCAGTTTAAAGTTGCTTTAGCTGACTTGATGTTGCTCGTTGACAGATTGGTTGGAACTGGTACCAGCGTAGTCGTTTCACTGGTTCCTTTTCCCTGTCCGGTTGCGCCATCTCCGTAAACGATAGCATAGTAACTGCCGGGAGGCAGCGAATTGATCGTAAATGGCGTTGAGTTCTTCACATTAATGGCATCTCCGTATTTCTTGCCAAACCTGAATAGTTGAACCGTATATGGCTTCTCGCTCTTGGTACACTTATAGGTCAGTGAGCTGCTGGCACAGTCTGTTCCCACTACAGAAGACTGTAAGGTGATCTTTGCCTTTTCCTTTTGTGTAAAAGTTGGCGTCAGGTTATAAGCCATCCATTGATAGTTGTAGTACATATATACCTTTACATAATAATATTGCTTGTCAAGATTGGTGAGATTCGCATTCAGGCTGCCTGAATTGCTGAATTGCTGAAAAATAGGTGCCTGACTGGTATCCGCATAAATTACCAAGTAAACATATGTTTGGCCACAGCAGATTTGAGGTTCCCAATTCAGTGTTACGGTCATATCACTTTTTCCGGTGTAATTAATTTTCCACCAATCTACATAGTCTATGGTACCACCATTCGCCCGGAATCCCACATGACCCGGTGTCGGCTCGTTAGCATTAAGCGTTGCCGCATTCTTTGGAATTTCATTTACCCTGCCGTCATCAATATTGGTGTATCCCGTAAATGTATTGGACAGTGTATAAGGAACAAACCCGTAGACATAATATGCAAAAATCTTGGCATAATAGACACCGGCAGCCAGGCCATCAGTATTAACGGTGATGGATCCGTTTGTATAACTTGATTGCAGCAAAGTGGTGCCATCATTATCATATAACTGAACAAAAAGGTACTGTGCATTATATGAGGTAATGGTAAGACCGATTTGTCCATCCTCCGAAGTTGTCAACTTATACCAGTCAATGGAGTCACGCTCATTATCGTAGTAATAACCAATATGACCGGTTACACTGCTCCCAAGTGCAAAAACGGTGGCGGTGGATTTACCATTGTTAGGTTCAATATCATTGGCTACCGGTGCACTAAACAGGCTGTCAGAAAGTGAATAAGGAATGAACCCATCCGAATTGTAAGCGTACACTTTTACATAGTACGTACCGGCAGCGAGGCCATCCGCGGAATAAGATAACAATCCATTGGTATATTGATTGTAGATGCTGGTTACCCCGTCTTTATCAAAGAGTTGCCAGAAAATATATTGATTGTTATAGGAATTCATGGTCAGCTTCACCAGGCCATCAGCATTGGTGGTAAACTTATACCAGTCAACCATATCCCTTGCACCATCGTAGTAGTATCCTACATGACCGGTTTTCGAACTGTTTAAGGGTATATTCTTGGCTTGTGATTTTGAATCGTTTGGCTCAGCATCGTTGGCAACAGGCGCCGGAGTAAATGCACTGGTAAGAGAATAAGAAGTAAAACCATCGGTGGAATAACCAAAAACTTTCACATAATAGGTTCCTGCTGCAAGTCCGTCTACTGAAAAAGCAAGTGTTCCGTTGGTATATTGCTGAGATATTAAAGTAGCGCCGTTATGGTCATATAACTGCCAGAAAAAATATTGGGCATTTTGTACAGACAGCGTAAGTGTAAGCTTCCCATCGCCGGTTGTGGTAACGCTCCACCAATCCTCCATGTCCCTTACCTGATCATAATAATAGCCGCAATGTCCGGTAACACTGCCATCAGGTGCCAATGGGTTGGAAATTGTATAAGTATCATTTGGTTCCGGGTCATTGGCTAATGGTGCTACTGTAAGAAGGTTAGAAATAGTGTATGTAGGGAGCTGCGAATTATCATATGGGAAAATGTAGATGTAATAGGTGCCGGGTGCCAGTCCGTCCCTGGAGATTGTGAGTGTACCATTGGTGTAGTTATTGGCCAATACGGTGATGCCATCCTTATCATACAGATAAAATTGGCAATAGATACTATTCCCCACCGCGAGGGTGACATCAAGTTTTCCATCTGCTGTGGTGGCAACTTTCCACCAGTCAACATCTGACGATGAACCTATTGCACCGGAATTGCTGCTGTTTAAGGTCAGTTTGTTAGCCTGCGCCTTTGTATCATTGGGTTCCGTTTCTGCATAAGCCGAAAACCAAAGTACGCAGCTCAATATGCTGAGTAAAGTAATTGTTGATTTCATAAAAAGTTTAGATTTAGTTTGAAAAAATGAAATGAATATTTTGCACTCAAAAGAATTTGTCAGATTACAATATAAAACTATGCAAATCTCCTATCTTATGCAACAAAATTCGGCAGTTTTATTGCACTAAAAACTTATTTCTTTGCTGCTCCCATCCATCAGTTATTCTTCGGCAGAAATAGATTAAATGGTTGAAATGTTCCTGTCCATGAGTCCACATTTTCATGGTTAAACCGGTGAGTTGTCAAGTACGGAACCTGATAATCAGTAAATCGCACGCATGCATATTTCACAGAATCTGACACTGGTACCTGTGACACCATTGCCTGTTGCTGCAACGGAGAAAGAGTGAAGGGCTGGTAATATGCTTAAGCTTAAGCTTAAGCTTAAGTTTAATTTTAAGTACTAGAATCAGACATGGGTATTCAATTGGAATAATGCCTCCAGGCTAAACTGCCATACTATTAAAATTGATCGACCGCGATCAACCGGCACTATCCGGGTTAGTCCTTCAGCAGGCTGCCGCTGAAAGTATAATTGACCGGGTTTTCAACTTTCCGGCTCCATATACACGTGCCTTCAATTTTATCCTGTATCACTTTCCCTTCCCACGTCATAATACCATTCTTAACGCTTTTGTTTATGGAAAGAAAAGTCCAGGTGCTGTCATTTTTTTGCTTCCACTTGAAAGATGCCGGCTCAAATCCGTATTGCCCGGCTTCCGAAAAGGTCATACCTGCATCTTCAAATGACAAGGTTTGCTTTGAATCAAATTCTTTACCCGCATACAGGCTTATCAGATAATGGCTCCCGGTAAAAGGTGATTCCGCTACCTGTCCGTACAACTGATTACAGAAGATAAGCATCAAAAATGGCAGCAATTGTTTCATCCGATTGTGAGCATTTTAAAACAACTTAACCGGCAATGAAGGGAACACCTAACTCCTGATTGTTGCACTGTTACTCAACGTAAAACGGTCACATTTCCTGTTCTTGACACCGCTTCGCCACTCACATATGCGCCCTTCAGCACATATACATATACGCCCACCGGCTGCGGCTCGCCGTTAAATTCGCCATTCCATCCTGTTTGCAGGTTATTGCCTTCGTAAGAATATACTTCCTGTCCCCAGCGATTATAAATATGTAAAGAATAATCTGCCAGTAAGCTGCCTAATGGATGCAACAGATCATTTACGCCATCACTGTTTGGCGAGAATGCGGCCGGCAGTAATAGAAGGCAATCAGGTGTAATCAAAACACTGTCCGTCCCCTTGCATCCGAAATTATCAACTATCACCGAGTAAGTGGTGGCTGTTTCCGGGGCTGCAATTGCAATTGATTCAGTAGTCGCACCGGTAGACCACAGATAAGAAGTGCCTGCTGCATCAGCATGCAACATGAGCGGCTCATTGGGGCAGAGCATGGTGTCTTCTCTTAGTTTCGGAGCAGGTACAAAATTTACGGTGATAGTAGTTGCAGATTCTCCGCTGCCGCAAAACGCATCATCAATGTCAACATGTATGGAATAACTGCCCGGGTTTGCATAGATATGAGATGGGTTTTGCAGATCAGAAGTGCCTCCGTCTCCGAAATCCCATGTCCAAACAGAAGGATTGGCGGATGAACCATCTGTAAACTGCACCGGTGCTCCGACACAATAGGGTGGATCCTGTACCGTAAATCCAACTACAATGTTGGGTTGCACAATGATGGTCTGCTGAAAAGTATCTGTGCAACTTCCACCTGCATTGGTAACAATCAATTGAACCGTATAGGTACCGGCAGCAAAGGAGTTGGAGGGATTTTGTTGTGTGGAGGTGGTGCCATCGCCAAAATTCCAGAAGTAGGAAGCAATTGGTCCTGTTGAAATATCGGTAAACAATACCGGTGCATCAGCGCACAAAACTGATGGACTGACCGTAAATCCGGCATTGAATGGCGGCGGTCCGATAGAATATGTATGTGTAATGAAACAGCCGATGCTGTTGACAATAATAACAACATATTGCCCGCCATTGAGGAATTGTAATTGATCTGCATCAGCATTATGCGTAACCTGCATGGTATCGCCATTACTGTCGAGCCATACAAAAGTGCAGGGCCCGAAATTCCCTTCTGTGGCTGCAGCAACAGATCCGTCTCCGCTGGTAGGACAACTCGGATCAACCTGGCTATACGTACCGGTTAAGGTATCCACCACTATTGTCACCGTATCCGCAACATCAAAACAGGAAGAAACCTTCGCATAATATGACGTGGTAACCTCCGGTGTTACGGTTATTGTTGCGCCGCTTCCAAGAAAATTCCCCGCTTCATCGTACCATTGTGGCAATCCGGCTGCAAAAGGAATAGACTGGTAGGGAATGGTGCTTATATCATAGGAGTCTCCGTTTGGAGTGAACCGTGTGCCTTCATTAAATGCTTCCCATTGTTCCGGATAGTTTCTTCCGGGCACTACTACTGCTACAGTGCCATCTTCATTATGTAATCCCTCAATGGCATGCCCACCATTCCAGTCTGTACATAAAATTTTGTTCCCGAGATAAATATCTATGATGTTGCTTTCTTCATATAAAATGATCTGACCGGTAAAAGTAAGGTCATTACAGATCGTGTAATACATCGGTACGTTCGTAAAATTGTAAATGAAAAAGCGGTTGGGTGCTTCGCCGAACTTACCATAGGAGATACATGGATCCGGAATAACAGAAGGGTCTACATCATGCCAGGGCCCCATGATGGAATTTTTCGGATTAAGTGGCGATGGGATCGGGTTTGAAATCTGCCAGGGTGAATAAGTCAGGGCGACAGTAGAATCAAAAGTGATATATGCATTGGTTGACAAGACACACTTCTTGTAAGTATTGCCAAAAAAAGTGAAAGAAAAGCCAAGGTCTATCAGCTGACTGTGCGTATCATCAAGGATAGATAATAGTTCGCCATAATTACTCGTATCGATGGTTGCGGAGAGTTGTACGGCTGTACCCGGTTGGCAAATTGTATCATTACAACAAACCTGAATGATATCCTGTGCATTCATCCGGTGGGCTATAAAAAGCGACAAGACCACATACAGGAGTGTAAATTTTTTCATGAGCCGTAATTTGAATCGCGTTAAAGTTAAAGATTTTCAAAACACAGAATCCGCTTGCTCAACAAAGTATCATTTTTCCCGTCATTCCTCCGCTTAATCGCTTATCTTCTTGTACACATCACATTTGAAATCAGCTGCAAGTATTGCTCATCCTGGTAAGTCTGACAGGCCTGCTGTATGCAACCCGCAGGTTGATTCAGTCCGGCTTTACCGCACTGCTGAACGCCAAGTAAGCTTATTTCTTCAAATGAAACCTCCTGTCAATGCATCACTAATAAAGTTTCGTTTTGAAATCAGGTTTTGTTCCGATCAGAAAAACACTCTTAAATGTTTTAACTTGGCAACGAAACTGCTCCCGGATCTGTCTTGTGGCTATAAACAGGCTTCGCTTTAAATATCGTTCGTTCGTGCCCAGGTGGGCAATTTTCGCCATCGATACATTTATTGTTTCGACCGCGCTGCTTTTTGCATTCCTGTTACGTTTCAATTTTCATATCCCGCCGCACGAACTTGCCTTCATGTATGTTTCAGTTCCGGTTGTACTCAGCATCCGCATTGCCGGTTTTTTTGTATTCCGCATCTATGCGGGAATGATTCAATATACCGGCTCTGAAGACGCACAGCGTGTTGCCATTATGCTGGCGCTTGGAACGTTGACAGCAGGCGTTATAAATTTTATCTCTTTAGAACTGAGTGGCTATTACATCGTCCCTTTTTCTGTTATTATCATTGAATTCTTTATCTCGGTGTTTTCCATGTCAGCCTACCGGCTGGGTGTTAAACTATTGTATGAAGAGCTGGCACAGGTCAGCAAGGAAAAATCAAAAGTCATCATCCTTGGAGCAAATGAATACGGGCTGATTACCAAGAAAACACTGGAACGCGACCCTAAGAAAGATGTCCAGGTGATCGCCTTTATCGATAACAAGAGCGAACTCCTGCGTCAAAAACTGGAAGGTGTTTCCATCTATGATTCAAAAAACGACCTTGAAGACCTGCTGAAAGAGCAACCGGTTGATCTCCTGATTATCGCTGTGCCGAATATTGCTGCCAGCCGGAAAAAACAAGTAGTGGATGCCTGCCTCAAATATAATGTAAGGGTACTGCATGTACCACCGATGTCAAAGTGGATCAACGGCGAACTGAGCATGAACCAGATCCGGGAAGTAAAAATTGAAGAGCTGCTCGAAAGAGATCTCATTCAGCTTGACTATGAGCGGATCAGTCACCAATTACTCGGCAAACGTATCCTGATTACCGGTGCGGCCGGATCCATTGGCAGTGAAATCGCCAGGCAGGTTGCCCGTTTTCGTCCCGAGAAGCTCTTCCTGCTCGACCAGGCAGAAACTCCGCTCTTTGAACTGGAACAGGAATTACGTGGCGTGATCGCCTGGGAAAAATTTGAAGTCGTTATTGGTGATGTGAGGAACCAGGAACGTATGGAAAATGTAATCGCATCGTTCCGGCCGCAGATTATTTATCATGCCGCCGCTTATAAACATGTGCCGTTGATGGAAGACAACCCTTCCGAATCATTACTCACCAATGTGCAGGGCACGATGATCTGCGCTGATTTGTCAGTGAAATATGAGGTGGAGACTTTTGTATTTGTTTCAACCGACAAAGCCGTTAACCCGACCAATGTGATGGGAGCATCGAAAAGAATAGCGGAGATTTATGTGCAGTCGCTGAACCAGTTCCTCGCCGAAAAAGATATTGAAGCCGGCACTCATTTTATCACCACACGGTTTGGAAATGTGCTGGGCTCTAATGGTTCGGTGATTCCGCAATTCAGGAAACAGATCGCTGAAGGAGGACCGGTTACGGTAACCGATCCGGAAGTGACGCGGTTCTTCATGACGATTCCGGAAGCCTGTCAGCTTGTGCTAGAGGCAGGCGCCATGGGCCAGGGCGGAGAGATCTTCATATTTGATATGGGTGAACCGGTAAGAATCGTGGACCTGGCGAAAAAGATGATTCAGTTGTCGGGCCTCGAACTGGGAAAAGATATCCAGATTGTTTTCACCGGTCTGCGCCCCGGTGAAAAACTGGTGGAGGAACTATTGAATACCAATGAAAATACGATTCCGACACATCATCCCAAGATCATGATTGCCAAGGTGCGGGAGTATTCTTTCACAAAAATTGACCGTGATGTCAGGGAACTTATTGATATGTTCGGGCACCAGGATAACATGGAAATAGTTTCTAAAATGAAAGAACTTGTTCCTGAATTTATCAGCAATAACTCTGTGTATGAAAGGCTCGATGAACAGCAGGTCAGAAGCCAGACGTAATATCAATGCTTTAAACTTTGAGCCATACTTTCAATTCTTTACCCCGCATAGCAATCAGATGCTGCAATGCCGGCATCATGGCTGGAACAGTGCCGGCCCATCTATTTCAAAGCCTGCATCATCCTGCTTTCCACCAGGTGATGCATGTGAAAAGGTTTTACAGCCCTCCAGTTTACATCATTCAGGTTCTCCCCCATCTGCACATAATTTGACAGCCGCACTTTGTTCATTTCATCCAGCACATGATCCCTGATGTTGAGCAGCGCAATCCATCCGCCGGCATCTTTCACATCATCAAACCATTCTTCATAATAGCAGTCATCAGACTCATGAAAGTTGAGTACGTTTTCACCGATGAGCACGAATTTGGTGATCCCGTGTTGCATAAATACGTCGGCCACTTCCCTTTTCAGAAACATGATGTCGTTATTGATTGCATCATTCCATTCACCGATCAATTCAATTACAACAAAGTGATGCGAATAATCAGCGAACAATACTTTCAGGTAAAGCGTGGGCGATCCGAAACAATCCCATTGCGGATGGATAAAGAAATTGTAAATCGTGTTTGAATATTCAAACTCGCTGTATTCCTGCCCGTAAAAAGGCGATAATCTATCTTCTTCAGATAGGTAGCTGTCGCGCCAGTTATAATATGGTTCAATCTCGTGCATTAACTATGCTTATCCTGTTAATCCAGTGTCACCTATGAATATCCGCTGTCATTTTCTACTCTCCCCGGCATCCAAACGTGAATCATTTATCACTTTTGAATGCATACATGATCACTGTTGATGCATGCTATTCTCTTTCTTCATTAAACTGTAAAACCCGAAGGAATGTTTCATCCTGTGCTTTCTTATGCTTTAGGTTTGCGCCGGTGCAGTTGCATCACCTTACGCACACTGCCGAACTCCTGTAATATCGCACGTGCCCGCTTATAGTCCCACGCAAACTCATGCATCAGCATGCGGGTGCCGCGGTCTATGAGTTTTTCATTGGTCAGCTGCATATCCACCATTCTGTTTCCTGAAACCCGGCCAAGCTGAATCATCACCGACGAACTGATCATGTTTAAAATCATCTTCTGCGCCGTGCCTGCTTTCATCCGCGTACTGCCGGTGATAAACTCCGGCCCTGTAATAACCTCTACCGGAAAGTCAGCAAGGCCGGCTACTGTTGTTGCTGTATTGCAGGTAATGCAACCCGTCAGCACACCCTGCTCTTTACATTTTTTTAAAGCACCTGTTACGTATGGCGTTGTGCCGGATGCGGTAATACCAATCACAACGTCACGGTTGCTGATATTATGCTGCAGCAGATCATTCCATCCTTGCGTTGTATCATCTTCCGCAAATTCAACTGCCTTCCTGATGGCGCCATCTCCTCCGGCTATCAGGCCGGTCACCATTCCGTCTTCCACTCCAAAAGTGGGCGGACACTCTGAAGCATCTACAACACCCAACCTCCCACTGGTGCCGCTGCCAATGTAAAATAGCCTTCCTCCCTCCTTCATTTTTACGACGATGGCGTTGACCAGCAATTCAACTTGCGGTATCACTTTCTCAACAGCATCCGCAACTGTTTTGTCTTCAGCATTTATACCGCTCAGCAATTCACGTACTGTCAACTGCTCGAGGTTGCTGTATCTTGAAACAGCCTCCGTAGTTTTCTTTATTTGCTCCATCATTGGCGAAGGTAGCGCACGCTAATGAGATTTGTGAGTGATTAATCACTGGAGAATTAATATCCATACACTACGCTGTCAGCATCAATCGATATCAAAAGAAGGAAGTCGGCGGACACAAGTTTCATTACCAGCTAACAGTTACGGACTGATTCAAATCGTAACTGCATTAAGGCAAGTTTTCCGTTTCAGGAGGCAGTCTGTTGGCAACTGGAAATTTACAAACAGTAACAGGAACAGAAACGTTGAATTAAAAAGTCCATGCAGCGCATGAAATAAAAAAAGTTGACTCCGGCTGTCCGGATTTATCCTCCTTTAAAAATCGCATATTTGCCGTTCCAATTAATCACATGAACAGGAAATTCAACATCTGGCTACCGATCATTATGGCATTTATGCTGGCAGCCGGAATACAAATCGGTTTGGTATTGCATGGCACCGGGAAGCCACCTGTTTTCAGCAATTCGAGGAGCAGTACGCTGGATCAGGTACTGCAGTATGTACAGGCAAAATATGTCGACACGGTGAATATAGAACGCTTGCAGGATGGAGCAATTGAACGTGTGCTGGAAAATCTCGATCCTCATTCAACATTTATTGCTGCGGCCGACCTGAAAGAGGTGAACCAGGAACTGGAAGGAAATTTTGAAGGAATAGGTATAGAGTTTTTTATTGTAGCTGATACGGTGATGGTGGTAAATGTTATTGCAGGCGGTCCGGCGGAATCAGCAGGTTTGCTTTCCGGCGATAAAATCATTTCCATCAACGATTCTTCTTTTACCGGCAATAAGGTACGGGACCTCGATGTAGTCAATCAGCTTCGCGGCAAGAAGGGAACAAAAGTGAAAATCGGCATACTCCGCAAACACAACAGTCCGATTTTGTATTTCACCCTTACGCGCGACAAAATTCCGATATATAGCGTAGATGCGGCTTATATGATTGACGCAAAAACCGGCCTCATCAAGATTAACCGGTTCAGCGAAACTACTTATGATGAATTTATGAAGTCGCTGAAAGAACTTAAACAACAAGGTATGTCCCGCCTCATTATTGACCTGCGGCAAAATGGCGGCGGTTATCTCAATGCTGCGACTGATATCGCCGATGAATTGCTTGATCAGCAAAAACTGATGGTATATACAAAGGGACGTGTTTATACGCGCACCGATTACAAAACACGTGTATTGGGTCAGTTTGAAGAAGGTCCGCTCGCCATCCTGATTGATGAAGGATCGGCATCGGCAAGCGAAATTGTCACCGGCGCCATGCAGGATTGGGATCGTGGAATTGTGGTGGGAAGGCGTTCTTTCGGGAAGGGCCTGGTTCAGGAACAATACGGTTTGAATGACGGATCTGCGCTTCGCCTGACTGTCGCCAAATATTATACTCCATCCGGCCGCTGCATTCAAAAGCCTTATCATCAGGATCTGAATGAATATTACAATGATCTTTCCGACCGGTACAGGAATGGGGAATTTATGAGCAAAGACAGTATTCACCCGGCGGATACAACCAGGTATTACACTGCCAATGGCAGGCTGGTATATGGCGGCGGTGGCATTATGCCCGATATCTTCGTACCGTTGGATACGAGTAATAATAACAATGCCTTTCTCAATGCCATACTCAGCCAGGGCTTGATACAGCAGTTTGCTTACAGTTACTATCATGATCATCCCGGATTGCTTAATGCATATAAGGATCTGACGAGTTATCGTAATAATTTCCAGGTAAGTGATCAGGTCTTTGCTTCGTTTTTACTCCTGGCCGACAGCAAGACTATAGCGCACCGGGAAACGGAATTGACTCACGCTAAATCATATATCAACCTGCGCATAAAAGCGTTCCTCGCAAGGGAAAAATTTTCACAGGACGCTTTCTATGCAGTTTTGTTTGATGATGATCCTACTGTGCTGAAAGCTGTTGCTTCCATGAGTAAAGAAGTTTCTTCCTTTAGGCCATCAGAATAGTTTGTAGATGTTCTAAAAGGTATTGATCCTTTTCAATGTTATACAGGAAGACTGATACAGCACCACGGCCATAAGACTGGTATTCGTCACAACTTTTTAATTGGTTAGTTATATAGAAGCTATGTAAATTTAGCACCTTGTTAAAACACTCCTACAGCCTGTACAGCCAAATTGATTTACGCCATGCAGATATTTTGTAATCAAAAGAAAAAGAGCAGCGAATCTTCAGTGATGAAACCATTCTATATGCTGTTAAGTTGTATACCGGCTATTGTTGTGCAGCTGCCTTCATCCAACGCACAGCCTGTTATTCAGTCTTCATTTCAAAGCGCTTCGCTCACAAAAGGTTTCGTGGAAAATAAAGGACAGGTGCTGGATCAATACCAAAAGGCAAATACTGCAGTGGAATATCTATACACGAATGGACTGTTCAGTCTGCAATTGAAAAAAAACGGTTTCAGCTATGAAATGTTTCAGCTCGCTGAAAAACAAAATAACAGTTCAAAAGGAAGCAGATTTGAATTTGACCCGGACAAAGCAACAAGTGATAATCTTAATGAATTCGAATTTCATTCTTCACGGGTTGATGTAACCTTTGCCGGAAGTGCAGCACCCGTTCTCATACCATCAAATGCAACAGGCGCAGTGAATAATTATTATACAGTGAACTCTGGCAGCGACGGCATAACCGGTGTTCAGAGCTATTACACGGTCACCTATTCAAATGTTTATCCCGGCATCGACCTCTGCTTCTATGCGCCCGACCGGGAAAGTCATTCGCTAAAGTATGAATGGATCATCCATCCTGGTGCAGATGCTTCGGCAATCAGGTTGCACTATAACGGTGCGATGGCACTCGCAACTGCAACAGATGGCAGCGTGGAAGTCTCTACTCCGAAAGGAATCATCCGCGAAGGAAAAATTGTTGCATTTACTGCTGAGGATAATAAAGCTGTGCAGGCAAATTACCGCCTGGAGGGTAACATCATGAGTTATGCTATCGCCGGACTAGCCAATCATACGCTCATTATTGACCCAAACATTACCTGGTTCACCTATTATGGCGGCACTGATACCGAAGATTTGTTTGAAGGGGAATTGGCCATCGACGGCAAGGGGAGCCCTCTATTGGCTGGTAACACCAGCAGCCCTCAATATATTGCAAGCACCGGTGCCTACCAGGTAACCTATGGTGATGGCGGCGTGGATGGCTTTGTCGCTAAATTCAAGCAAAATGGCCAGTTGGCATGGGCCACCTATTATGGTTCTTACGACCGAGATGGTTGCCATGCGATTGCCGCTGATGGTGCTTATAATGTTTTCGTAGGTGGTAATACATACAGTAATTCCGGTATCTCCACCGTTGGCGCTCACCAGGAAATTTTTGGCGGATCAATGGATGCATTTCTCGTAAAATTCAACAGCAGCGGCATTCGCCTTTGGGCCACTTACTATGGAGGAACCGGTTATGGCGACCAGATAAACGGTGTGGAATGCGATGCATCAGGTAATGTATTTTTCACAGGCTATACCTGCAGCCCTAACAATATTTCCACGCCGGGCGCATACCAGGAAGTGTACAATGGCGTAGATGATGTTACAGGTGATGTCATGGTTGGCGAATTTACCAATGACGGTAGCCTGGTCTGGGCTTCCTATCTCAGTGGTCCGGGTCAGGACAGGGCGCACGACATTGTGCTGATGCAGAACGGAGATTTTTATATTGAAGGTACCTGTGAAAGCACAACAGAGTTTACCACTGCCGGCATTCATCAGAGTACTTATGGTGGTGGTCCGCAGGATGCCTTTATTGCGAAATGGCATGCAAACGGCGCACTTGCATGGTGCACCTACTATGGAGGCGAACGCGATGAACATGGCAGGGGTCTCGCTATTGATTCTGCCAATAATGCTTACATCGGCGGGTGGACTTCCAGCACTACCGGCATCAGCACACCCGGATCGGCACAACCTGCCTGGTTTACCGGCTATAATAATCAGGGCGTGCCTTCACCCGACGCTTACATCGCCAAGTTCACTCCCGAAGGTACACTGGCCTGGGGCACGTATTATGGCGGAAAAGACCTTGAACGTTCGAGAGGCATTACGGTTGACAAGAAGAAAAATATCATTTACGTAGTTGGACAAACCGGAAGTAAGAGCAATGTGGCTTCTGTCAATATCTTTAAACCTGATACGGGATTGATTGAACAGGAAGGATTTATTTCAAAGTATTCCGACTCCGGCGCTCTTATGTATTCCTACCTGTTGGGCGGCCCGGGCAAACAAAATGTTTTCGATGTTGATCTTGATAAATCCAATTCCCTGTACCTTGTAATGACTACTGACCAGGTCATCTATACAACAGGATCTGTCTACCAGGGGAGTCCGAAGGGTGGTGACGACGTAATACTGCTCAAACTGAATCCTGCTGATAGCTGTTTCGATAAATATGAACCAAACAATTCCAGCCTCACGGCCAAAACAATGGCCTCTTCTGCCGATACATTATTCTTTGGCTATACGGGTGTTATCGCTGACGCTGCTGATACTGACTGGTTCTTAATTAAAACCGGGCTCAGCAATCTTAAGGTTGAATTGCTTGATCTGGTCGCTGACTATGATATTTTTCTTTACAAAAGCAATATGCAGTTAATTGCATCTTCAGCTAATATCGGAACAGGCGATGAAAGCATTGTGTACAACAATATACCGAAAGGAAAGTATTACCTCCGCATCAATGCTGCCGGAACTGATTTTGCACCGGATGCCTGTTACAGGGTGCGATCACTAATCTCATCTGTGCCCTGGCCATTAAAGCGAAGTGACCCTGCTACGCTTTATGATCAATTGGATGTAGAGGCAGTTGTTTTTCCGAATCCTGTTACGGATATGCTGCAGATAAAAGTTACTTCCCCAGTAACAGTTTCCCTGCAGGCTACCGTTTATGATATGCGTCAACAGGTTGTTGTAACATCTGCAGATATGATCAGTGAAGGAACAAAAACAATTTCCATCAATTTGAAAGAAGTTCCCCCTGGTTTATACCTGCTGCAACTGGAAGCTGATGGAAAAAAGATGCTTGCAAAAATAGTGGTGCAGCGCTGACAGGTTCATTTCAACAGATGCGATGCACAGCGCCTGCTTTATGTTCTCACCGATGAAACAGGAGTAGAGAGCTGCGATTCCCATTGATAATATTCCAAATTGCGATGCATCTATCCCGCAGGCAATAGTCTTGAAATCCTGACATAGGCGTGGTTGTAAAAAAAAAGCCCCCTGAATCAGGAGGCTTGATCTTCAAGCACAATTTGCGCAGAGCAGGATATTATCAATCCATTTGAAGCTCAGCGTCCTGCTTACATATGCTTTGCCGTATCAACCGCAGCGTTTATCGCTTTGTTGGCTGAATCAGCAACCTGTCCCATATCGGATTTCACTGAATCCAATACTTCATTGACAGCGTCCTTCACTTGCGTAGAATCCATCGTTTCAGCTTTTTGCTCGCCGGATGTGCAGGCGGTGAATGACAGAGCTACTGATGCAAGGAGAACAAAAAATAATTTTTTCATTTGATTTAAAAATTTAGGTTAGAAATTGCGGGGGCAAAGGTAACAAAATATTTGACAATTCGTTAAAGATCTATTTTTTTCTGAAAAAGATGTTTAAGGGTACGCCCGTGAACTTAAAATGTAACCTCAGTTGATTATCAAGGAATTGACGATAGCTGGCCTTTACGTCATTCGGGAAATTGACCCAAAAAATAAAAGTAGGCGTGGTGGCAGGCACCTGAATCACCCCTTTCACCTCCAGGAAGGCGCCCCGTATGGCCGGATGCGGAAATTGGGCTATCGATTTTAGCATTTTATCATTTAACTCTTTCTCGTCCACCACTCTTTTCCGGTTTTCCTGTACTACTAATGCGGTCTCAATCACTTTAAAAACCCGCTGCTTCTCCATTACACTGGAAAAAATGATCGGAACATCCTTAAATGGCGCCACTTTCTTTCGAATCTCTTCTTCCATCTGCTTCATGGTATTGGTCGACTTGTCAACCAAATCCCATTTATTCACCACGATAACAACACCTTTCCTCTTTTTTTCTGCCATGGAAAGAATGCTCAGGTCCTGCTTCTCAATACCCATTTGCGCATCCAGCATCAGCACACAGATATCAGCTTCATCCAGGGCTTTCACTGCCCGTATCACCGAGTAGAATTCCAGATCCTCATTCACTTTTGCTTTCTTCCGGATGCCGGCAGTGTCAATCAGAATGAACTCCTTCTGAAAAAATTTATAATGGGAATGAATGGAGTCACGCGTGGTGCCTGCAATATCTGTCACGATATTCCGCTCTTGCCCCATCAGCATGTTAACCATGGATGATTTACCCACATTCGGTTGGCCCAGTATGGCAATCCTGGGCAGGTTTTCGTTGAGGTTAGCAGCCGGTACTTCAATATAAGAAACGATTGCATCCAGCAGTTCACCGGTACCGCTGCCGCTGATAGCCGCCAGGAAAAAGACCTGCTCAAACCCCAATCCATAGAACTCACTCCCCTGGTACATGCGGGTGGGATTGTCCACTTTGTTCACCACCAGCAAAACCCGTTTGTTGCTCTTACGCAACTTCGCGGTGATATCCTGTTCTAGGTCAGTAATGCCAACAACGGCATCCACTACAAAGAGCAATACATTAGCTTCTTCTATTGCCAGCAGTACTTGCTTGCGGATCTCCTTTTCAAATGTTTCATCCGAATTGGTGACGAAACCACCGGTATCAATAACATTAAATGTTTTTCCGTTCCAGTCGGCCAAACCGTAAATGCGGTCGCGTGTAACGCCGCTCACATCGTCAACAATGGCCTTCCGTGCGCCAACCAACCGGTTAAAGAGTGTAGATTTTCCCACATTGGGACGCCCGATAATGGCAACCGTATTGTTCATGATTTTTCGTACCCGAAATATTTTAATTGCAACGGACTGTTCCTCCAGTTGGCATTCACCTTTACGGTAAGCCCGAGAAATATTTTCTTTTGAAGAAAAGATTCGATGTCCTTTCTCGCCGCCATTCCCAGTGCTTTAATAGCACTTCCGCCCCTTCCCAGCAAAATGGCTTTTTGCGATTCCCGTTCCACAATCACTTCTGCACGGATGTGAACAATATCAGGCTGATCCTTCCAATCCACCACAATCACCTGGCAGGCATAAGGAACTTCCTGATTGAACTGATCAAATATTTTTTCCCGGATCAACTCTGAAACAATAAACCTTTCAGAACGGTCCGTTAATTCATCTTCCTGGTAAAACGCAGGCTGCTCTTTCAGCTGCATCTGTAATGCTGCCAGTAAACCATCCAACTGACGATTTTGCAAAGCAGAAATATTCAGGCAATCTGCTTCCGGAAAAATGCCACTGCAAAAAACCCGGTAAGCAGCAAGCTGCTCAGGGCTTACCAAATCTGACTTATTGATGGCTACAATCACCGGAATCTTCCCTCCATGAATTCTCGCCGCTACTTCCTGCAGTTCCGCTTCCGGCGCAGTAGGATCTGCAAGCACTACCAGCACGTCGGCATCTTCCAGCGATTCATCCACCATCTTCATCATGCTGCTGTGCAAACTGTATTTCGCTTCAATAATGCCGGGTGTATCAGAGAAAACAATTTGGTAATCTTTAGTGGTGAGAATGCCTTTAATCCTGTGCCGGGTGGTTTGTGCTTTACGGGTTATAATCGAAATTTTCTCACCAAGTAATGCATTCAGCAGGGTTGACTTGCCGGCATTCGGTTTACCGATAATTGCCACGAAACCGGAACGATAGGCCATTGGTTGATGCGTTGAATTTCGAATGCGAAATGGGGAACATGAAAAATCAAAGACTGAATGCAATATTCGCAGAAACAAAAAAATCCTTCAGCAGGAACCGAAGGATTTTTTTTAGTTGCGGAGGCAGGACTCGAACCTGCGACCTTTGGGTTATGAGCCCAACGAGCTACCGCTGCTCCACTCCGCGATGTAATCTCTACTGACTATCCAAGTGCCGTACTCCCATTCAGCTCATAAGCCTGAATCCTCTTTTTCAATACGTCTTTCCGGCGCGGGTGCAAAAGTAACCTTAAACTCCGAAATATTTGCTATCCCGCGAAAAATTGATCGTGCAGAGAATGCTGTGATGCCGATCCGGCATTATTTAAGAATCTCCCGGGCAATCACCAGCTTCTGTATTTCAGAGGTGCCTTCTCCTATTGTACAAAGCTTGGCATCTCGGTAAAATTTTTCTACCGGAAAATCTTTTGTATATCCGTAACCTCCAAATATCTGCACCGCCTCATTGGCAATCTTCACCGCAATTTCTGAAGCGTAATATTTTGCCATTGCAGCTTCTTTCGTCATGGGAAGATGCCTGTTCTTCAGGTCTGCTGCCTGATGCGTCAGCAACTCAGCCGCGTTGATTTGTGTAATCATATCAGCCAGCTTAAAACTGATTCCCTGGAAGTTGGAGATAGGCTGATCAAACTGTTGACGCTCTTTCGAGTATTTAACTGAAGCATCATAGGCGCCTTTGGCAATGCCGATGCTTAAAGCAGCTATGGAAATCCTCCCGCCATCCAATACTTTCATTGCCTGCCGGAAACCGTCACCCACCTTACCCATCATGCTGTCCTTTGAAACACGGACATTATCGAAAATAACCTCTGTCGTTTCTGAAGCCCGCATGCCCAGTTTATTTTCCTTCTTTCCGGCGGAAAGACCGGGCGTATTTCTATCTATGATAAATGCAGTGCTGTTGTTTTTCGTGCGCGGATCTCCTGTGCGGGCAATCACCACCACCACATCACCTGATTTTCCATGTGTAATCCAGCATTTGGTGCCATTGATAATCCAATCATCGCCATCCTGTACTGCAGTACATTTCATGTTGCCGGCATCGCTGCCGGTATTCGGTTCTGTTAATGCCCACGCACCTAACCACTCACCGCTCGCCAGTTTAGGCAGGTACTTTGCCTTCTGAGCGGCATTGCCAAAGGTGAGAATATGTCCCGTGCAAAGTGAGTTATGAGCAGCAAGTGATAATCCTATTGATCCACAGACGCGGGCCACTTCGGCAACAACCGTGATGTACTCATGGTAACTTAAACCTGCCCCTCCGTATTCCACAGGCACTAATACACCCATGATACCCAAGTCGCCAAATTCCCTGAAGATTTCACGGGGAAAAATCTGTGCTTCATCCCACTCCATGAAATTTGGACGGATACGTTTTTCGCAGAAATCACGGATCATTTGCGTGATGTGCTGCTGATCTTCAGATGCGGCGAAATTGAGGGTGGATTCGGTGGCTACGGAACTCATCTATGCAGTTTTTTTGCAAAAATAGTCAGAATCTTAATAGAGGAGTAGTAGAATTCAACGATCGACATTGCCCGGCCATCCGCCATCACGCAATCGATTCCTATCGTGCATCAATATTGCAGGTAAGGTTCAATTTTATCAAGGATTGAATCAGTAATCAGATCAACATTCCTCAATTGCTCTGCAGAAGTAAAGACACCATGCTGATCGCGATAATTGATGACCATTTTGGCAAGTGTATACCTGAAGTACGGATGCAACTTCAGCTCATCAACAGTTATGGTATTGATATCCAGCTTATGCACGGCTGTTGCATCGATCGTACACTGACCACTGATAAGCTCATACGATTCAGGCGATAATCCGTAAATTTCTTTCAATTGTTCGATCGAATGGAAACCGCCCAGCTTATCCCTGTACCTGATAATCCTCGAAGACAATACCGGTCCCACTCCCTGCAGTGCAAGTAATTGCAGCGAATCTGCTCTATTAAGCTCGGTCACAGGTTTTGATTTTACAGGAACTGTTATTCCGGTTGAAGCACTGTCCTTCTCCATGAAAGTTACTGCAGAAGGAAATTGAATATATGATTCCAATCGATCATAGTCAGCTTCACTGAAACCATAGATCTTTTTTAGATCTTCCTTCTTATAAAATTTTCCGCCTTTAGCCTTGTAGTTTAGAATGGTACGGATTGTTTTCTCCTGAATGCCTAACCGCCGCCATCCCTGCGCATCCAGCAAATTCGGGTTAAATGGATATGGAGTGAGCGCGTAATCACTTTTGCCGGATAAACCATCTTTTGCTTCCTGATCCAGTACATCCAGTGCAGCAACTTCCCCATCCTGTGCTTGTCCGGATACTGAAGATTCTTCCACCCTCTTCCTGAAAGAATCAATTGACCGCTGAAAAGCAGTAAAGTCTACCGGTTCATCCTTATGAAGGCGTTTGAAAATGGCAGGCCAGCACGCAATCGCAGTCATGATGGCCAGCAAAACAATTAAGCCGTTACGTTCTCTCTTGTTAAACGTGAAATAGTCACGCATGAATTTTTTCCACATATATAGAAGCAGATAAATTGCCCTTAAATATTCTTACAAGTGGAAAGATACAAACCGCCGCCGAACTACGCAATCATCACCACGCTATTTTTAATCCGTCATAAGCCAGGAACATATTTCGGGGAAGCTTTGCTGCTACTTCTTCGTGTTTGCCAAGCTGATGGCTGATGTGCGTAAAATAGGTTGCCTCGGCACCAATCTCTTCTGCCAATGCGATCGCTTCATCAAGATTGAAATGAGAAATATGTTTCTCCTTTCTCAGTGCATTTAAAACCAGGAAACGGCTTCCGCGGATCTTTTGCTTTTCTTCCGCTGCTATAAAATTTGCATCGGTTATATAGCTGAAATCACCGAACCTGTAACCCAGCACAGGCAGCCTGTAATGCATGACCTGGATAGGCAAAAAATCAATGCTGCCGATACGAAATGCATTTGTACTTATAGTATGCAATTTAATTTTGGGAATGCCAGGATAATCAATGACCGGGTCGAAGGCATAGGCAAACTCACTTCTAATCACCTCCTGCACTTCACGGGTTGCGTACACATCCATAGGCTTCTGTAAGAAATAGTTGAATGCACGCACATCATCCAGCCCGGCAAGATGATCCTTATGCGCATGGGTGAATAATACGGCATCCAGTCGCCGCACATCTTCCCGTAACATCTGCTGGCGAAAGTCAGGCCCGGCATCCACCGATAAACATGTGGATGCATCTTCAATCATGATCGAAGTACGCAGCCGCCGGTCCCTGCTGTCTGCGGAACGGCAAACAGAACAGTTACAACTGATTACCGGAATGCCTTGCGAAGTACCCGTTCCTAAAAATGTAACCTTCAATTTTTTATTCTTTCCTCTTTTATCTGCGCCAAAAATTCCAGCGATTTCTCCGATAGCTTCGCAGGATCAATTTCAATCTGCGACAGTATATCGAGCAAACTGTTGATACGCGATTCCGTATCAAAGTATTTGTTGATCACCAACACCTTCTTGTCTTCCAGGATGCAATAACCCGATTTAAAAGTCCCTTTCTCATAACGCACGACATAGTCGCTTTCCTTATAGAGATGTTCAAGTTTTTGAAGGGTGGCAGGTGTGTAACGGAACATAAAAATCTGGCAGTGGTTTAAATGCTATGGCTCATCAAATGCAGCTGCAGTATTCACGGAAGCAAAGACATTGCTTTGTTAATTGCATTGAATTACTTTACGTTTGTAATGCTGAAACTGACGGGTAAAGATAACAGTTACAATTCAGTAACAGCGGTTCCGATATCAACAATGGATCAATCATGATGAAGATAATCCTATCCTTGCTTTTCCTTACCGGTCTCCTGCAAATGACTTATGGGCAGGATGCCGCTAATACAGAACTTCGCTTTCGCGGTGGGGCAGTGTTAGGATTAAATGCCTGCCAGGTGGATGGGGACGATTATGCAGGCTATCATAAGCTGGGATTCAATGGTGGCTTTCTTGCGGAAATCCCCGTCGCCAAAAAATTCTTTGTCAGCATGGAGATTCTTTATAGCCAAAAGGGTGCTAAAAGCAGGACTTACCAGGGAATTCCCACCGAATACCAGGCTAACCTTAACTACGCGGAGATTCCGGTGCTTTTCAATTTCCAGGAAAAGTCGGCCGTCAATTTCGGATTAGGTGCTTCTTATGGACGCCTTGTGAAATACAAAGAATTCAGGGATGAACTGCAACAACCTCCCACCGATGATTTTAATCGCGATGATATTTGCGGAATAGCCAATGGGAACTACCTGATTTCTGATCACTTTCACCTGAATATCCGATTCGCTTATTCTATTGTTCCGTTCGGACATCGCGATACAAGTAATTTCAACAAGAGAGGAATGTATAATAATGTGCTCTCATTCCGCTTTGCCTATGTATTGTAAATAATTAACGAACGCGCAGTGCCGGAATAATCGCTTATCTTTAATGAACGTCCTGTTGTCACGTGCCAACGCTGTCTATCCTATTGGTAAGTTAATATGCATTAATATTTAAAACATCCAACGCTATGAGTGAAATAACCAATTCCAAGATTGCCCTGCTTATTGACGGAGATAATGCGCAGCCCAAACTGATTGCCCTTATACTCTCGGAAGCATCGAAGTACGGGAAGGTTACCATCCGGCGCGTTTATGGTGACTGGACACAACAATCGATGAATGGATGGAAAAATGTGCTGAATGAAAATGCGATCAGCCCTATTCAAAAGTTTTCCTATACAACCGGCAAAAATTCCACCGACAGCGCGCTTATCATCGACGCCATGGATATTTTGCACGGAAAGCTTGTACATGGTTTTTGCATTGTATCAAGCGACAGCGACTATACCGGCCTTGCCAAACGCATTCGCGAAGAGGGAATATTTGTTCTCGGAATTGGTGAGCAAAAAACGCCTAAAGCCTTTGTGCATTCATGCGATAACTTCACTTTTTGCGAAACCCTGCTGGCGGAAGAGGAGGCAGAAAAAGCTCCCTATACAAAACAGAAAATAAAATATACAGTGCTCAATAAGTCAGCTGCCAGGCACGATATCAATTTGCTGAATAAAGCATTCAACATGGTGGTAGGTGATAATGAAACAGCCTATCTATCTGAAATTGGACTCGGCCTTCGCAAGCTTGATCCCAGTTTCGACCACCGCACCTATGGCTTCAAATCATTAGCCGAGCTTTTCCGTTCGCTCGACAACCAGTTTGAAGTTCTCACCAATGATGTAAATGGCATGAAAGTATATATGGTAAAAAGGAAATAATCCGGTTGCTGCAAAGTACGTCTGCTGCGTCTCCGCTAGTTCGATCCAACCATTTTCCTGCTGCCTACCCATACAAATCGCTTGATTACAAACTCAGGGTTAGTGAAAGATGCATTGCCTGCAGGATTTCCACCAGTAACATGAAAATCAGAAAATGCCGCATGCTGATTGACCCATATTGGTCCGGTGAGGTTAAATGTAACGGGAGTGAAAACTTCTTCCAGTTCATCTGTAATCATACGCATAACCGCTTCATCAGTTGTATAAGCCGCACAGGTAATAGCACCTTGCTTTACCGCCAGTTCTTTAGCCAGCCTCACTGATTCAGCGGTATTCTTTGTTCGGACAGCAATTACAATAGGCCCGAATAATTCACTTTCAAACATTGCTGTATCAGCAGCCTGCACTTCCATCAGCACGGGAGATATTGTTCTTGAATTTTCAAATTCCTCATTCTTAACGGCTATGGAACTCAGCCATAACTTACCACCGATGCCTCCGGCTTTATGCGCCCTGTTTTCGGTCATCTCACTCTGCACAGCACCCAGCACGCCGGCTCCCATTTTTGGGTTATTCGCCAGGCCACTCATATGCTCTTTAAGCTTTGCTACTATTTCGTCGAATGAAAGCATTGCATCACCTGCCTTTACTAATTCAGGCATGAAGAAATTTTGCGGAGCAGTACACATCTGCCCACTGTACAATGAAACTGAAAATGCGAGATTTTGCAGTACCGGTTCCAAATCCTTAACAGAATCAATGATGACAGAATTCACACCTGCCTTTTCCGTAAAAACTGTTTTTCCCGGAATCGATTCGATATAATTTCCGAATGCAGTACCACCCGTGTAATCAATCAGTTTAACAGCAGGATGAAGGGCCAGTTCTTTCGTGTTTAACTTTTGGGAAGAATCCGCAGCCAGTTGCACCGTGTTTGGATCAAAACCATTGTCCCTGAATGTCTCCTGCAACGCAACGACACAAATAGCAATCGGTAAAACTGCAGCAGGATGAGGTTTAACAATAACAGCGTTACCGGTTACCAGGTTTGCAAATAATCCTGGCAGCGTATTCCACACCGGAAATGTGCTGCATCCGATAACCAAACCGATACCCTTGGCCTTCGGCGAATAGCTTTTTTCCAGCTTCACTGTAAATTTTCCCATCGGCTTTTCCCACATTACTTTTTCAGGAAAACGCGATTGCTCATAATAACCAAGTGCAATGGTTTCCAATGCGCGATCCGCTGCATGCGGACCTGATGCCTGAAATGACATCATCCACGACTGACCCGTCGTGTGTTGTGTGGCAAGAGCAATATCAAAAAAGTGCGCTTTTATCCTTTCAAGCGATTCAACCAGCAATCCTGATCTTTCAGCCGGAGTGGTGTTCTTCCACAGGTTAGCTGCTTGCCGTGCATTAATTATCAGTTCTTCGGATTCATAAACAGGATAAGTGATATCCAGGGGTGTTTTGGTATATGGAGAAATTTCCTCCCCCTTCCATACCTCCGTAACACCTTGTGAAGGCAATTCAAACCGTTTACCTTCATATGCACGGTATATGGCAGCACCTTGTGCCGGAGCTTCATCTCCATACGCTTTGGGATGTTCAGGAAAAGCAGCATAATAGGTCCGTTCATGAATAGCCTGTATGGCACGGTCAATCGTGGATTTGTGTTTTTCGAAAAGTGTCATGTTATGTATAGTTTTGACTCTGGTTATTTTGGAAAATCACACGTGTATACAGCACTTTTAATACAGTCACACGCCAAAACAGTTCGCTAAATTAAAACCATTTTTCGTGCGATTGACAAGAGATTTCAGGGATCAAACAGCAGGTCAAAAAGCGCCTGGCCGTAAAGATGCATCGCTTGATTCAGTTCAGCCTGAACTATCACCGCTTAAAAAACCGGTTTTAGCTGCCAGTTCAACCAAATGGTTAGCTTATCTGTGCCTGATACTTCCATTGACACTTTTGTTTCCCTTTAACGTACGTGCACAGCAAAATTCGCAGGCACCTCCCAAAGGATATGAATATGGCAGGTACTATATAGAAAATCTTCGTGATCACGGTGCTTTGATTGTCAGGCTGAATTTCAAATCCAAAGCAATCAATGCATTGCTGCTGGCTGGTAACAGCAACTATGCCACTCAGATTCGCTACCAGCAAGCGGAAGAAAATACCAAAATCGTGCAGGCTTTCCTGAAGTATTTTACATTTTGCCCGGTCTATTTTATTGCATATGATTCAACCGGCGCCTTTATGGAAGGAAGGCGAACTTCCATTTTTTTAAATAGTAATCTGAAAACAGACAGCAGCATACATGCTGCACCTGATTTTTATCTCTTTGCTGAAACCGGTGCATTGGAGACGCGTGTTGCTGCGGATAAATTGCAACCGGAACAGGAAAGCACGCAACGGGGATTAATGGATGACGTGCTGATTATCCGCAATGCTGACCTGAACCTGCTCCATGATCCGTTTCCTTATTATGTTCAGCGTCCGGCAAGCTGGGAAGGCCGTGTGAAAAAGCTGGAAAAAAAATTTCAGCAATACTACCTGAAAAAAAGATAGGGTTTCTCCTCGCTGCATAAAGCCATTTTCGAACCTTCGCAGTTATTGGTATGATTCATTATTCCTGCCGGTATAATTTCCTTTCCGGTAACCAATAGCCGCGTTTTTACCACTACGGTTGCTGACAGCTTATAGACTGATAATGCCGTTCCTGCCTGTCAATGGCATTTTACATTGCAGATTTACCTATATAATCAGAAAGCTGAATGGTAGTTTCCTGATGATGTCACTTTACGCTTAAGATTTTGCCGTGATAAACTGAATATAAAAGCGTAACACAATACAGCATCATAAGGCAAGTTCATTGGGGTAATATTTTCATAGTGCAAATTGTGTTTATTTTACCACCACATAGGAGCAGAATTAAAAAAACAAATGCTATTATTATGGCAACTGTAATTTGATTGACAATCTTTAACAGGAATATTCAATGCATATCTTTCCTAAAAGATAATTCTGCAATCACCATTTGAAATTTCATTTACGAGGGAAAGCAATTCACCTTATGGCAGGCAATCTAAATGGAGGAAATATGCAGTTGAAATTACCCCGGGATGCCATCAAAGCTTAATCCATTTAATGGTTTCGGGATTTCTTCCGGGAATAACAACCTGCAACAAATAAATGCCGGGCGCCAGCAATCCAACGTCCAAATCAAGATCAATTGTCTCGTCCTGAAAGGAAATGTCATCAACAACTTGCCCGGTCAGGTTAATCAACCTGGCATGCCCTGCCGCTACCGGTACATTAAAATGCGCCCTTACAACTGCCTGTGCCGGATTGGGATAAAGCTGCACTTTTAAAGGCGGTGTCGCTGCCAAAAGCGACTCACCGATATCCAATGGAATTATTTGAATAGAATAATCTTCCACCTCACCATGCAAAAAAGTATCGCAAGGGCTTTGGTCATCGCCCCGCTTCATAGAAACTCTCATTCTGGTTTTGCCCGTTGATGCAGTAGATGGAACCGTAAAATTTTTGGTAATGAGACCTTTTTTGTTGGATTGTTTATTGATGATGGTCTCATTGTTTTCGAAGATTCCATTACCATTGAAATCAATCCACACCTTCCATGATTCGTTAAATCTTGCTCCGGAAAATCCCGCGCTGAAGGTTAATGAATTTTCCGAGTTGAGAAGGAGCGCAGAAGCTAATGACGTACCATTAAAATAGCCGCTGTCAGCGCCCGAAGTGCGCTCAATCGCACCACATTTTACATAATCTATCCATTCCTTATCCGTAAGTTTTCCAGCAGATCCGCAATAGGTAACCAATGGAGCGAACGATACGGTATAGTCCTCCACCTCGCCATATTTAAATGATTCACAGGTACTCGATGCGGTATCAAATTTCATGGAGACCCTCATACGGGTGTTGCCTGCCAGTCCACTTGGGATGGAAAACGAACCGGTTACCGGGCCGCTTACGGGTTGCGACTGAAACACCTTTTCATTCAAGTCATAGAAATCAAAGTCCTTATTGTAGTCAATCCACACAGTAAAAATTTCATCATAATTGGTACCGGCATAACCGGGTGTGAGTGTAATAGAAACATTGCTTCCCGGTTGAAGATCAGCAACATGATTCGTGAAATCGGAATAACCCGTTCCGGCACCGGATACAAAATTCAGCGTGGTGAGTTTAACAGATTGTATCCATTCGCTACTTGTTGACTGACCTTTTGAAAGACAGTAGGAAGGCGGATTAGGAACACAGGATGAACCCAGGCAAGATGATGCATCAACAGCCGACCGAATTGCATCGCCCGGTAAAGGGCCAAATCCTTTGTTGAAATTGATGCCAAATGCGGTAAGCTGACAATAACTCATAATGGTACCGCCATCAACGGGCGACGGGCCGGGCAGGCAGGTACCACCTTCATTGGGATACCCGGCAAGCGGCCCGCAATTATCGATAGGTCCACCCGGCCAAAGGCAGCTATGCGTATGGTAGGCGCCTAACAAATGTCCGAATTCATGCGCTACTACATTCACCGTCCAGGAATAAGCTGGCACGGTGGAAAATGAAAATTCAACATCACTGTATGCATATTTATTTTCGGAACTGCACAAACCGTTCACTGCGGAGGCAATGCCGCCCAAAGTACCCGGCTCAATGGTTAGGAGTTGACCAATATCCCCGTTAAACGAAGCGCGATAACTTTTAAAGGTATTAAGCTGTGTAACGGCAGATGCGGCTGTAAATGGGTCGGCCTGAGTCCATATAAAAATTTCAGATACGGCGGTTTTAATATTGTCGTTGGTGTATAGCGTGGCAACATCATTATGCACTGCGGTGATCCAATTAATGGTACTGCTCAAACTAAGTCCATTGTTCTGGTAAATTGTGAAATCAGCTTCATAATACATTCGTACACAATTGCTGGTTCTTATACTACCTGCGTTTTGCAGCAATTGTGCAAGTTGTGAAGCATAAGCCGGATCATCATATGTTGAGCAGGCATTAAGGAAGGGAACTTTGCTGTCACGGTCGGAATAAATAATATACTCATTCGTTTCCATGTCTCCATTCAACTCCTTTCCCAGGACAATATTTCCATTTTCACCGGCAATCATTCCTACAATTTCATTTTCAAAAAAAGAAAAAGCGGCGACAGTGGAAGGCTCCCCTTTTACAACGCCACGGTAATAAATACCGGGCTTATAATTCACTGGCTGACCACCGGAAGCATCAGTAACCACTTTGAAATCTTCTGTGAAAAGATTTGTCTTTACCAGCTCGATCGTCAGGATGGTATGCTTGTAAGGTAATAGCAGTTCCATTGCTCCCGGGGCTTCCTTTAAACACGTTTCCAAAGCGGACCTGTCCAGGTGAATGCTGGTGAAATCATTCAGTATTGCTTCAGCAGCTTTACTGCTGACAGCAGATGCGCTAAAAAAAGATTTTGGAGTCAGTGCAGGATAAACCGACTTATACTGATTCACCAGGGAAGCGACTCCATCCTGCTTCCATTGCTGAGCCTGCACGCAACATGTCAATAAACATACTGGCATGAAAAAAGCGCGCAATACAAATTCCCGGCAATGACTTAACATTAGTCCCTTAAATTCAAGTCAACCAAGTTATAATAAAATCCATTATTAAACCACAATTTGTCAATGATTTTTTCCCAAATTGCATAATTACGCCACGGGGTAATACTCATTCAGATTCATATTATTAAAAATTTTGCAGTTATATTGGAATACAACCCAAACTATTCAATTGAAAAACTTAAGGAGACAACGCTACTGCCTTAAGAATGACTTGTTTTTTCTGCTGAAAAATAGCTTATTTCCTAACCCTGAAAAGTTTTATGCAGCGAAAAAACCCAATGTAGTCACCTGATGAAAATTTATTGCTTAAATTATTCAGCAGAACCTGTAACATTTTATTGGCCTGCCCGTCACACCTCCATTCATTTAACTTCAACCATACAGCCATGAAAATTTATCGAAGTTCAGCCGTTTTGCTATTCGTTCTGATGATAGCAGGACATTTCTCCTTTGCACAGACTGGTCAGGCCACAAACAGCAGTAATGTCCAGGTACGACAACTTGAAAATTTTAATGGTATACAGATGAATGTGCCGGCTGTGCTTACGATCAGTCAGGCAGTCACTTATTCAGTACGGCTGGAGGGTCGTGGAGAGATCATGGATCAGGTTATTACAGAGGTTAAAGGCAAAAAGCTGGTGATCCGCTCAAAAGACAATAAGTGGAAAGGTGGAAATGATAATAGTTTGCACATTTTCATTGAGTTGCCTCAATTGAATTACCTGGATCTGAATGGATCAGGCGACGTAGTGGCAGCTACAGAAATTGTATCAGATAACATGGAACTTGAAGTGAATGGTTCAGGGAATATTTCCTTACAAAAAGTAACTTTCGGAGGGTTGAAGGCAACGATTAATGGTTCCGGTGACATTTTTTTAGCCGGCGGAAATGTGCGGGAATCTTCCTTCTTAGTGAATGGATCCGGGAATATTGATTGTAATCAGCTGTCAATTGTACAAGTTACAGCGATGATAACGGGCTCCGGGAATATTGCAACCGGCAATGTGACCTCCATAGATGCGGCAATAACCGGAAGTGGCAATATCTCATACAAAGGCACAGATGTGAATGTCAAAAAACGTGTGACAGGTTCCGGCAAACTGATCGCAAAGTAAATGCACCTCAATTTCTTCAATCTAAAATCAATAACCCATGAACAAAAAATTCACAAATGCAGCATTGCTTTTGATCCTATTAATATTGCCCTCTTCAATTTTCGCACAGCAGGTTACCTCAGGAAAGCGCAGTTCACAGACAAGATCCACTGCTAATTTCAATTTTATTAATCTCAAGATCAGTGGCATGCTTTACGTAAGCCAGGCTGATCAGTTCAGCCTTGTGATAGAGGCACCTGCTGAAATCATCGATAAGATCACAACTGAAGTTGCTGAGAACACGCTTGTGATTGAGAGTAGCAATAGGTACACGGTTGGCGTTGCGCCTACAATCAAGATTTACGTAACCATGCCACGGCCCAATGGACTGGAAGTAAATGGTTCAGGCAGTATCGTAGCACAGACTGATTTCACTACTAATTTTCTGTCTGCTTCTGTTGCAGGATCAGGCCGCATTAAACTGATGGATGTTGCTGCCGGAAAGCTTAGCATTCGTTTGGATGGCTCCGGTCAGATCTCACAGACTAAAACCACCGCTGAGAGCGCAATGATTGAAATACACGGATCAGGAAGTTTTCAGGGAGATAATTTCACCTGCAGGTTACTCTCGGCCTCGCTTGATGGTTCCGGTGATATTCAACTAACCGGCATTGCCGCCGGCAAACTGTGGATGCAGAACAGCGGCTCAGGCAGTATTCGTCACGTCAGCGGTATGGCTACTGAAGTTTTGCTGGAGAATACCGGATCGGGCAGTATTGATGCTGATGCGTTGAATGGCGGCACAATCTCTGCTTCCAATGCAGGATCGGGCGATATCGAAGTGGGAATCAGTGAAACACTAAATGCCCAATTATCGGGTAGCGGAAGCATACACTACCACGGAACCCCAAAGACCATGCGAAAGGATGTGTCAGGCTCGGGAAGAGTCTCGCAGAACTAACCCTGCTGATCAGCAACAAAAATCAGGCGCATTCAGCGCCTTTTTTTGTTTGTGTCAAGCGCACAGGAATGAGGGATATACACTGATCACGTTCGTACCGAAATATTAGTTTATTCAGCCGGTCGTTTATCCACAGCGCACGCAAAGCAGCAGCAAGAAATTCGAAACGCTACCTGCTATTGAAAAATAATATATAGCTTCCGAGCCGAACACACGCTGCTTATGCTACGCCGGATCAACCTAACCACTCAGATTATTATAGGAATGTTGCTGGGCATTCTTATCGGACATGTATACCGGACCACGCACACCAATCCGGATGACCTGAAAGCATTTGCCGGTAATATTCAAATCTTCAGTGACATCTTTCTGCGGCTGATTAAAATGATCATTGCACCGCTTGTTTTTTCTCTATTACTGGTGGGTATTGCGAAAATGGGCGATTTCAAATCAGTAGGCAGAATCGGTCTGAAAACTATTGTCTATTTCACTTTTGCCGCCTTGCTGGCAATGATGGTAGGCTTGATTATTGTAAATATTGCAGAACCCGGAAAAGCATTAAGCCTGCACGCGGTTGGCAACGATGGGCCGGAACCGAAAGCGTTTAATGTCCGTGAATTTATTGCGCACCTGTTTCCCGAAAGCGTGGTTGATTCCATGGCTCATAACCAGATTCTGCCCATCATCATCTTTGTCTTATTCTTCGGTATCGCCACGGCAGCCATACACGAAAAAGGAAAAATTATCATCGAATTCTTCGACGCAGTAGCGCATGCCATGTTAAAGGTAACTGCGTACGTTATGAAGCTTGCACCATTAGGTGTGTTCGGAGCAATTACGGCAGTCATTACAGAAAAAGGAATATCAATTCTCTCCGGTTACTTCACCATCATTATTGCATTCTTTTTGGGCCTTGTCGTATTTGTCTTTGTGGTGCTTTATGTGATATGCCTTGTGATGCGCATCAATTTTTACTCATTGCTTTTACACGTGCGCGAACCGATGCTGCTTGCATTCACAACTGCCAGTTCTGAAGCAGCCATGCCCAAAACCATCCTGGGACTGGAGCGGTTCGGATGTTCTAACAGGATAGTCAGTTTCGTCTTGCCGCTTGGGTATTCATTTAACCTTGACGGATCAATCATGTACATGATCTTTGCCACCATTTCCATAGCGCAAGCTTACGGAATGGAGATATCATTGGCACAGCAGGTAACGATGATGTTGATTTTGTTGATCTCGAGTAAGGGCATGGCGGGTGTTCCAAGAGCTTCTCTTGTAGTGATTGCCGGCATGTTACAGATTTTTCATATTCCTGCCGAAGGGCTCACCCTGCTACTGGCTATCGACTGGTTGTTGGATATGGGAAGGGCAAGCACTAATGTTATTGGAAATGCGGTTGCTACTGCGGTGATCAGCAAATGGGAAGGTGAGTTAGGCAAAACTCTCCTGCCGGATCATACGCAGGATGAAGGCAAGTAATCAATTTCTGATCAGAACATAACTACAGCTGAATCTATATGGGCCGTAATTCGGTCAGTTTCTTGTATTGAGTTTCACATCAACCAATAGAGGTTGAATAGACAAAAATGGCTGGTAAAATCAGCTAGGAGCCTATGCTGGTATGAGTTTGAAGAAGGGAAATTGAAAAATGATTTACTTCCCGTTGTACGATGGTAATACTGCACTCGCTTCAATGACAGCAATATCCTGGGTATTCCCGAAAATGTTTTTAGATCTATACTACACATGAGCAAATTATGATACGGATGCTTTTTTGCAGTTCAATATTATTGTGTGGCAATAATGAATGGGGTTTCCTTTGTTGCTGGACATA